>CAZBBI010000157.1:0-2454 GCA_964490135.1 uncultured Candidatus Peribacteria bacterium | reverse complement strand
ATTGGTAATTGTATTGGGAAAGCATTTTTTGTAAGTCGTTCTGTAATTGAATCGTAAGATCTCCAAAAAGAAGCACCTGTACGATCAAGTTTATTAATAAAACACATTCGTGGAACGTTGTATTTATCAGCTTGTCGCCAAACTGTTTCAGATTGTGGTTCAACTCCTGCCACACCATCAAATACACAAACTGCTCCATCAAGCACACGCATAGATCGTTCTACTTCTACCGTAAAATCAACGTGTCCTGGAGTATCAATAATATTAATCTGACAATCTTTCCAAACTGCTGTAGTAGCCGCTGAAGTAATTGTAATACCTCGTTCTTGTTCTTGCTCCATCCAATCCATAGTCGCATCGCCATCATGCACTTCTCCAATCTTATGAGATTTCCCAGTATAATAAAGAATTCGTTCTGTTACTGTTGTTTTCCCAGCATCAATGTGGGCGATAATTCCGATATTTCGGACCTTATCTAATGGATAATGTTTTGCGTCTGCCATCGTGGATGAAATTTAAAAAATATAGGTTAATACGCTTAAAAAAGCATTCAATCGCGATTTTAAGAAGTTTTAATACAATGTCAAAATAAAATTCAATCACGTATGATTCTAATCAATGTTCCTGCTAAAATAACAAGCAATGTCGCGGGAAAGGCAAAAATTACTAAAAGAACAGAAAGCCAAATAGGAATATGATAATTCTTTGGTTTAATTAGTTTAAGAAAGTAAACCAAATTATGTATAAACCATGCAGTATACGCCATAAAAAGAAAAACAAAGATCATTAAAATCCAAAGAAGTATCCCAAAAATAAATCCTGCTCCAGTTCTGGGAGTTTCCCATTTTGGAAATTCAGGATCAATACGTGTTACTTTATTTTTTTTCATAACAAACACACTCTACTCTTCTTGTTTTTTATTCCAAGATCTTTTTTTCAAAAACTTATTAAAAACTGGTTTTCCTGAAATACCTATAAATAAAATTCCTGCCGCCAATAAAAGAATAACCAAATCTCCAAAAAATCCGATCATCAATGAAAAAATCATCACTCCTCCTATAATAATGTAGGATTGTCTTTCAATAGAAATTTTCTTAAATTTTTTCGCTAATTTAGCAAACCCATCTTTAATAGATTTTATAAATTTATTAGCTCTTTTCTCTTTACCAATCTCAGTATGATTTTTTTCTTTTTCAGAAAAATCTAGTGTTTGGATTTTTTGAGCATCGTTATCGTTTTGCTTGCTATCCATTATTTTTTTTATTAAATTTTTTTCAGACAAATTACGCACTATCTAGTAATTATATCACAAAAATGACAATTTGGGAAGATCAAACGAAACCGTTTCTAATCCTTGCCCCTATGGCAGGATACACAGAAAGTCCATTTCGAAGGCTAGTTCGCGAAATAGAACCTTCAGTGATCTTGGTTTCTGAACTTATAAGCGCCGAAGCTTTGCGGCGAAAAAATGAAAAAACCTTACGAATGATAGAGTTTACGGAGGCAGAAAAAAATCAATATGGAGTTCAGCTTTTTGGATCTGAAATATCTGCTTTTATTGATGCGGCGCAAATAGTTGAAGAACTTGGAGCAGATTTCATTGATCTTAATCTTGGGTGTCCTAGTCCAAAAGTTATAAATTCTGGTCATGGATCAGCTTTATTAAAGGACATAGACCAAACAACTCTTATGATCAAAAAACTTGTTCAATCAACAAAACTACCAGTAACAGTCAAAATGAGACTTGGATTTTATGATGATGAAAATCTTGTAGAAAATGCTGAAAAATTAGAATCAGCAGGAATTTCGGCTCTGGCTATTCACGGTAGAACCACAAAACAAAAATTTGGAGGAACCGCTAAATGGGAAAAAATCTACCAAGTAAAAGAAAAATTAAAAATTCCAGTTATTGGGAATGGAGACGTAACTTCAGCTAGTATTGCTAAAGAAAAACTCCAAAACTTAGACGGAATTATGATCGGACGTGCCGCTATCAAAAACCCCTGGATATTTAAACAAACAAGAGAATCTTTTGAAGGAAATGAAATTCCAGAAATTCCAGATCTAAAAGATCAGCTCAAATTTTTTCGCCGTCATGCCCAACTTGCCACAGAATTTAAAAATGAAAAATGGGCAATGATAGAACTACGAAAACATTTTTCTCACTTCCTGAGAGGCTTCCGTGGGGCTTCAAAGTTCCGAGATCAACTCATCCGAGTAGAGACTTTTGAAGAAATGGAGGAAATTTTCAAGGAGATATTAAAAGACAAATAAAAATTTGGTAATTTTTTTACAATTACTTAGACTCCTCGCGACGGAGAAGTGGCAGAGTGGTCGAACGCGCTCCCCTGCTAAGGGAGTATACCAGCAATGGTATCGGAGGTTCGAATCCTCTCTTCTCCGCCATTACTTTGTACGCTAAGAGCGGTTCCTGAGAATTGAGTGCCAACTTTG
>CAZBBI010000156.1:0-2484 GCA_964490135.1 uncultured Candidatus Peribacteria bacterium | reverse complement strand
AAAATACAAATTATGAATCGTAAGATATCTTTTGCCAAGATCTTCTCCAACTTTAATTAAATGGTTTAGGTATCCACGACTAAATCCCCCACTACAAACCGAACAACGACAAGAAGAATCAATAACTTCTTTTGATGATTTCCATTTAGCATTTGAAATTTTAACAGGTCCATCCCACGTATAAATAAGTCCATGTCGTGCATTTCGTGCGGGTAAGACACAATCAAACATATCAATTCCTCGACTTACCGCTTGAATCAAATCAGTCGGTGTACCAACCCCCATCAAATATCGTGGTTTATCTTTTGGCATATCGGGAACGATTTCCTCAAGTACTTCATACATTTTAGCAGGTGGCTCTCCTACTGCTAACCCTCCCATGGCAAAACCATCAAAATTCATTGCTGTAATTTCTTTTAAAGATTTTTTTCGTAAATCAGGAAAACAACCTCCTTGGACAATCCCAAAAAGTTGTGGTCTTTCCGTTGGTGAAAGTGTTTGTGGGTATTTTTTTTCATGAGCAATTAATGATCTTTTTGCCCAAGCGGTAGTACGTTCCACGGCTTTTTTAACTTTAAAATAAAGTTTTCTTTCTAATTTTTCTGCTGATATATTTGCTGGGTTTTTTAATCTACTTGGTGGGCATTCATCAAATACCATAATAATATCTGCTCCTAGATTATGTTGTATATCTATTGATTTTTCCGCATCAAGATAAAATTTCTTCCCATCAATATGAGAGTTAATGGTTACTCCATCGTCTGTTATTTTCTTTTTTTCAATAGAAAAAACTTGATACCCACCACTATCCGTAAGTATTGGCTTATCCCACTTCATAAATTCATGTAATCCCCCAAACTTTGCAATCAAATCATCACCTGGACGAAGAAATAAATGATAAGTATTTCCTAAACAGACTTCTGCACCTAATTCTTTTAGTTCCTCAAAACTAACTGCCCCCTTTATGGCGCTACGAGTAGCCACTGGCATAAAAATAGGTGTTTGTATATCCCCTCTTCTTGTTTTTAAGATTCCAGCTCTAGCTTTTTCGTTTGTTTTTTTTAATTCAAAGTTTTCTGACATTATGATTTTTATAATTAAAAATGGATATTATTCAATTCGATTTACATTTTAAATAATAAATATTAAATTATCTTCATAATGAAATTATTATTACTTTTTCAAAAAAATCTTACCTGGAGTATCCCAATCTTTATGATTACTGGAATTTTCTATGGATACTTTTATGACCCTACACTCCTAAAAACAGCGATTTTACCATTCACCTTCCTAATGGTTTATCCTATGATGGTGACCTTAAATCTTAAAAAAGTTTTTTCAAAGGGAGACACTAAACTTCAAATTATTACTCAACTTATAAATTTTGCCATTATTCCATTTTTGGGATTATTGGTGGGGAAAATCTTTTTTGGTGACTCCCCATTTATTATGTTGGGATTACTACTAACCTCTTTATTACCAACTTCTGGCATGACCATTTCATGGACTGGTTTTGCAAAAGGGAATATGTCTGCTGCCGTAAAAATGACCGTTATTGGTCTATTACTTGGTTCTATTTTTGCACCATTTTATTTAAAATTTCTATTAGGAACAACCATAGAAATACCGCTTGGAAAAGTATTCCAACAAATTGTTATCATTGTTTTTCTTCCAATGGTTTTAGGGTATATCACACAACAGCTCCTCCTTTGGAAATATGGCATAGCCAAATATCAAAAAGATCTAAAGAAAAATTTCCCACCTATATCTACTCTTGGTGTTTTAGCTATTGTATTTATCGCTATGGCGTTGAAATCAAAAACAATAATCAATGACCCCACTTTACTTTTAAAATACCTTATACCATTGATTACAATCTATAGTTTAAATTTTTTATTAAGTACACTTATTGGAAAATACTTTTTCAATCGTGGTGATGCCATTGCTCTTGTCTATGGAACCGTGATGAGGAACCTCTCTATAGCCTTGGCCATTGCCATGACTGTTTTTGGGGAGAATGGCTCAGAAATAGCTCTTATTATCGCCCTAGCCTACATTATTCAAGTTCAAGCAGGAGCTTGGTATATAAAATTCACAGACAAAATTTTTGGAGAAGCTCCTCCTGATATAGTTCAAGATATAATGCATGAAGGTATTTTTTCTTTACACCACAATGATATTATACAAAACGCTATAAATCTCTTAGAAGAAGAACATATTCACTCTATTGCTATTTTGGACAAGAAAGAAAAACCTATTGGCATTCTAACGGCTGAAATGATTTTTAATTATTTAACAGAAAATAAACATAATATTAAAGAAAAAATTAAATACATAAAACTTGATCCAATTATAAATTGTTCAGAAAAAAGCTTAGTCTCAAAAGTAATTAAAACCATGAAACGAAAGCATAAATATAAAGTTTTAATCACCAATGAAGAAGGAGATACTATTGGAGTCTTAACTGAGTCCGATATTCTTCAT
>CAZBBI010000155.1:0-2488 GCA_964490135.1 uncultured Candidatus Peribacteria bacterium | reverse complement strand
TACTTGTCTGAAGTAAGAGATGAAATTAAAAAAGTTGAAATTACTACTAAAGAAGTAGAAAAAAAAATAGTAACTACTTGGGATAAGGAGGGGAATGAAATTAAAATTCCATTCAAAGATTGGGAATATGGATATTTAGATATTGATAATTTAGATCGCGTTGGATTAGAACGACCTGCTTCATGGAGCGTGCCTAATTTACCATATTTTGTAACTTCTTATAAAGACATTACTTTTGTAGACCTAACAGGAGAAGAAAAGGAGGTAGATGCTTATAAAACCCCTGAAGTTCTACAGGTAATAGATCAATGGATCGAATATTTGGAGAAGTTTTATGCGGAAAAGGAAAAATAAATCTGTTCACTTTTTTTTCGAATCATGCGAGACCAATCTAAATTGGCAAAGAGTACGTGGCACTAATAATGAAAATTATTGGAAGAATAAGTATAATCGATTGAACTCTGATCTTCTTGAACTTAGAGTTTTGTTACTCAAACAAAAAGTAGCTGAATCTCAATACCGTGAGACTCTGCATGATCATCAAGATGAGTTTAATACTTTACAAGTTTCATTGGGGAGAACAACCACTCTTTATGCTCGGTATCAAACAGACGAAGCTAAGTACCAAAAAGCTAAAATTGTTTATGATCGTAAACAACAATCTATTCGTCATGATTCCAATGTCCTTTATACAATCAATGAAAGTGTTATCAAAGATTCTTGGCAAGTTGCAACAGCAGGAGTGAGTGATGGGACTAGTAGTCTCGAGGAGGGAGTGATTAATATAGGAGTGAAGGGAATAATACCAGCTAATATATTAAAAGAGCATTTATATTATAATTTACCACCATCAAGTGGAGATAATAAATTGATACGCCATAGAGAGTTAGTTAATCGTGTAGAGAAAATATTAAAAGATGACGGAGTGTTAAATTATAAATTGTCAGAAAAGACGAGAAATGAATTAAAAGTATTTTTGATAGCAGAAACTCAAAGAAAAGCAGATTTAGGTTGGACAGGGCGAACATCAGAATGGTTTAATCTTAATATCTTTGGGAAAACAACAGGAGCAGGAAAACGAGTGTTAAACGATGCAGCAAGTGTAGGTTTATTGGGAGGAATAGTTTGGGATTTTTATACAAAAGGAGGCGATGCAGCAAGATCTAATTTTGCAAATAGTGCAAAAAGGTTGCAAGAAGATCCATTGTTTAATAGCAAAACAATAGAAGAAGAAAGTGGAGCGACAATATTTGGATTTACCGAGTTAGCATTTATGTTTGCCGGACCAGCCAAGGCATTGGCAAAGGCAGCAGCAGAACTAGCAGAAGCATCTATAAAATGGACAGGAAAACATTTAGTAAATGGTTGGCGTATTGCATTGGTAGAATTTGATAAAAGCTTAGGTAATAATGTGGTACAGATGGTAGATACGAATGGAGGAATTCATCGAATGACAGTGAATGAGTTTGCAGTGAAATTTGGTGATGATGTAGTAGAAGGATTTGAAGATGGTGCTAAAGCTATCAGAAATACAGGAGGTGGCGGATCGGCGAGTAATTTGACTCAACCGACCAATGATATAAATGAGCTTTACGAATTAGCAGAAAAAGCTAAGCCAAAGTTTGATAAAACTCTTGATGAGTTGGCTGATTTGACAGGGGGGAAAGCGATAAAACCTGATTTAAAGAAGCGAGATAGAGCTTTAACAAAAATTGATGACGATTATGAAGGATATCCTCAAAGGTTAACAGATATTGTTCGAGGGACACTGGAGTTTGAAAACTTTGGAGATTTGGAAAGATCTATTGTAAAAATCGAACAGAAGTTTGATATCGTTAAAACTAAAAATACATTTAAAGCATCTGAAAATGGATATGGTGACATAAAGGTGCTAGTAAAAGAAAAAGGAAATCCCAATGGAGTTATTTCTGAAATACAGGTACACTGGAAGCCACTATTAGATATAAAAAAACAAGAGGATGTTTTGTATGCACAAATTAGAGAGATGGCAGATAGTAATCCCCAAAAAACTGTTTTGGAAGCACAATCTCGTAAGATGTATGAAAGTCTCTGGAAACAATATCCCGATATTGCGAAGAGACATCCATCTATTTGGAACTTATTCTTTAAATAATTATATATGATGAAAGATTACACAATTACATATCGGCAAAGGTCTGGAATTGATGATTGGATTTATCTTGCCATAAAGGAAGGAGATAAAAGCCGTATATATATATATAGAGACGATAAATTAGAAGATCATTCGGGATACAATGTATGGAAGTTGGCAGCTGATAAAAAAGTAGATTTTGATAAGTGGTACAGATTTGAGGAAAAATGGGATAGAGATACAACTTGTGTTAAAATTGATGATGAATGGTTGAAAAACAAGGGGATCCCTCCGTTGAAACTGGAAGAAATGGAGGGAATGGGAAAGAAACACTTGTAACTATTTCTCAAAAATATTGGGAGAGAAAATTAGAAC
>CAZBBI010000154.1:968-2538 GCA_964490135.1 uncultured Candidatus Peribacteria bacterium | reverse complement strand
TACTTTCAGCTTTTGTATAACTACTAGAACCAAAATATTCTTGTATTTTTTTGAAACTATCAAAAACACCTAAGGTTAATTCTCCAGTAACTGGATCTATTTCATCAAACCATTGCATGCTTTGATCTTCACGAATTTGATTTATTTCTTCTTGGTGTTTATAAAATTCTTTATTTTTAATTTTTCCTTTAATTGACTCAATTTCTTTTTCTGATTTTTCGTTTTCAGTTGAAAGTCTTCTATGTTTTGAGTGAGATACAAAATGTTTTTTAAAAGTATTTTCTTGAAGTCCAGCTAATTTCAAATATCTATTGTCAGGATCCATATCAGCTTTTAGCCACATAAAAGCTACTCCAGTTACACATAAAGATAAAATTGATACATATTTAAGCAACACAATATGGATCGGTAGAGTTCGTCGTTTTTTTAGATAGGCACTTTGATCTTTTTTTGAAGAGAGTTTCCCCAAGTTTAAAGATTTACCTATCATAGGGGAATTAGAAGGAACCGATGGCATCTTTACTTCTGGTATAGATACATTTGAAGTATTGTTGTTTAGGTCTTCAGGCATTTTTTTTATTTTTATTTTTGTAAACCACTTTTTTTATTCCCCCTATTTTACCAAAAAAATCATATAAACACAAATGAATTTGATCTAATCTATCATAGTTAATGCATTTTGCAAAACTGCTTTATTGAAACTATATTTCATTCGCATCGGTCCAAGTATACCAATATGTCCTTCTATGTCATTTTTATTAAAGGACGTTATTAACATTGCACAACTAGAGATCTCTTCTAATAAATTTTCTTCTCCAATAAATATTTTGATTTCATTGGGTACTAATTTTAGGGATTTAAGTAGCTTCTGAAAACGATCACGACCTTCTAGTACTTCAATTATTCGTGCAGCTTTTTCTGGTTCATTTAAAAATTCTGGACTTCGTAATACATTTGAAATTCCAATATAAACACTTCGATCATTATCTAAATTTGCAAAAGCAACATTACCAGTAAGTTGTGAAATAATTCGCAGAGTATCAAATATTTTTTCTTTTGATTTCTGAAGATGATATTGTTTTACGTATTTATTAAATAACTTCTCTACAGTTTTTGTTTCTTCGTTTACTTCAATCATTTCATCTACAAAAAAACGATATCCTTTTTCTGTTGGAATTTTACCTGCAGAAATATGTGGAGACTTAATAAATCCGACTTCTTCAAGAATTGCAAACTCATTTCTCACGGTTGCAGATGATATATTTAGTTGATGGCGTTCAAGTAATCTTTTTGATGCTACAGGGTTAGCTGTTTCGATGAAATCAGCAACTAGTGCCTGTAGGATCTGAATAGTTCGTTCTTTCATCCGTTTTATTGTATCTATTTTTAAAAAATTATATAGTTAAAAAAAATAAAACCCATGAAAAAATGAAAATAAGGAAAAAAATATTGGCGTTATTTCTTGTGAGTACTTTGTTATTTGCATTTTTTGCTTTAAGTCCTGCAGACGATAATCAAAAAATTAATAGTTATTTAACAAAAAAAAGTATCAATAAAGTGTATTTATAAT
>CAZBBI010000154.1:0-958 GCA_964490135.1 uncultured Candidatus Peribacteria bacterium | reverse complement strand
TATTTGCAGATTTCTTTAAAAATATTTTTGGAGATAGGGCGAAACCAAATTTACCAGAAATAAATATAAAACTACCTAATATAGAAAAATCCAATGAAAAGAAAGAAGATAAGATGAAATTAACATTTGTTTCACCACAAAAAGGAGCTGAAGATATTTCAGGTAAGTCTCCGTTGACATTTTTATTTTCAAAATCTGTTTTTTCTTTAGAAAACCCAGAAACAGTCGCAAATAAGTTGAAAGAGCAAATAAAAATTACACCAAAAATAGAAGGAAGTTGGCAGATCTTGGGAACAAGTGGAATATTGTTTGAACCAAAAAATCATTGGGAAAATTCTACACACTATGAGATTGTTATTCCAAAAGAACTTGTAGAGACTGAAATTACACATGATTTTTTTACACCGAAAATAAGACTTAGAGGGCTTAGATCATATGATTTGATAAATAAGAAACCAATAACTTTGAGCTTTTCTCAAAAGGTTGATTTAGATGAGATTCAAACCATAAGATTTAAACCAAGTCTAAGGTTTGATACAGAATATGTAATTAATAAGAATGGAACAAAAACGGAAAAAGATATAAAAATTATTCCAAGAGAAAATTGGGTAGGTGATATTAAATTCACTTTAACAATCCCAAAAGGGTTTTCTAGTGCGGAAGGAGAACAAAAAACAGAAACAGATGTTTATAGAGATTTTAGAACAATTGCTGATTTTAAAACAGTAGATTGGGATCAACCCAATGATGTTTTTGATAAATTTCATATTAACTTTACAACACCTGTTTCAACAGAAGAATTTATTGAACATTTGGAAATTTCACCAAAACCAAGTACAAAAGTTTGGGAAAATTATCTTAAAAAAATCACAAAAGATAATTATGATAAAGCTTATTTTTCTCTTCCTCCTATAGGGAAATACTGGGACCCAACTAAAACTTATGAGATAAAAATCTC
>CAZBBI010000153.1:0-2539 GCA_964490135.1 uncultured Candidatus Peribacteria bacterium | reverse complement strand
GTGATTTCTGATGAACGTTTTTCGTTTTCATGAAGCAGGTGAATAATCAGAATTCCTAAAACTAAAATAGAGAAAAATAAGATTCCGTTGATTCCTGATTTGATACCAGTCCATTTTTCGATGTAATCAATGAAAAAGTCTGGATAAATTGCCATCAATATAATTCCTATCCAAAAAGTAAGTTGTAAGATAAGTTCACGCATAGTTCGTTCATCTCGTCTGAACTTTGAGATCATCCTGGCAATCATCATTATACCTAGCAGTGGTGTTAGAATTTGATACAAAGCTAGATCCATGATATTAACTAATTATTGGTGAATATAGAAGATTACAAGTTTACAATATTACGAGATTAAGATACATTTTTTAGGATGAAACACCAGGGTAAACATAAAACATTTGTTTTTGAAAATTATAAATTCGATCAGAAGTTAAAAGAATTAGTTTTAACTTATAGTTTTGATTCAAACGTATTTTTTGAGGAGAAAATTAAATTTGATTTTGATTTCATTGAAGATTATTCAGAAGAAATTTTAGATAATGCCTTTTTTTCACTTTGGGTAATGGCTGGAATATCGTATTTCAAAGCGGCTTTACCGTCAGATATTAAGTTTAAAAAAGGATTATTAGATCCTGCTCAGCGGGAATTTTTCCAAAAAATTTATACACATGGTTTGGGCGAATTTTTTTATATGAATGACATTGATCCAAAAGGTAAGATTAATTTTGAGGGAATAGAGGAAGTTGAAGGAGATTGCCACGCTTCACTTCGTTCTGCTCGCAATGATAAATCTGGTGGAGTTTTGCCTCTAGCAGGGGAGATGAAGAGGGGTAGAAGAAATGCGCTGGTTCCACTCGGCGGAGGAAAAGATTCTCTAACTACAATTGAAATACTTAAATCAGCAGGCATAGATTTTGAGACGATTACGGTAGATTCAGATCAGAGATTTGAAGCGGTAAGCGAAATTGTTGGCGCATCTCATTTGAATATTTCTAGGAAAATTTCCCCAGAATTAATAAAGATGAATAAGGACGGTGCATTGAATGGACATGTGCCAATTTCAGCGATTTGGGCGTTTATTTTTGTCTGTACTGTAGTTTTACGAGGGAATAAAAATATTATTTTATCCAATGAGCATTCTGCAAACGAGGCAACAACTGAGTATAAAGGTATGGATGTAAATCATCAGTACTCTAAAACTTTAGAATTTGAAAAAGATTTACAAAAATATATTACAGAAAATATTTCAGATGAAATTAATTATTTTTCATTTTTACGTCCACTAACAGAATTACATATTGCGCAAATTTTTTGTTCAGAAATATCTGATAGATATAAGGGTAAATTTAGTAGTTGTAACAAAAATTTTAAAATTTTAAGTGATAAGAAAATAGATTTCACTTGGTGTAATAATTGTCCGAAATGTGCTTTCGTTTTCGCGATTTTTTCACCATTTTTATCACAAGAAGAATTATTTGAAATTTTCGGTGAAAATTTATATGCGAAAGTAGAACTAGAAGGAACTTTTATTGAACTTTTGGGATTAACAGGTAGCAAACCTTTTGAATGTGTGGGAGAAGTAATGGAAGTGCGGAAAGCGATGATTATGGTAAAAGATAAATTTCCAGAAGTAGGAAAGTTTTTAAAAAAATTATCAGAAGAAGAGTTGACTGAGGCTGAAAATTTTGATTATAAAAAGTTACACTCCAGTAGTATGAATTGTGGTTTTAAAGATATATTAGAAGAATTTGTTGGTTAAATATATTAATTTAATCATTAGGAGTATTAAAAACTTATTTATCTTGTGTAAGAAAAGTGAGTGCTAAAACTTATTTCCGAAATTGAAGATAAGATATAAATAATCATAAAAATCATTCATAAAAATTAAAAAAGCTTTTTAAAAGATAATCTAAAATTAATAAAAGTAAAGTTACTGGTGTCATCCTGAATGAGAGTGAAGAATCTTGCGTAATTGAAAAACTGGAGATTTTTCGTGAGCTCAAAATGACAGAACCAGAATGATATATAATTAACTTGAAAAAAAGCACTTTTTCAGCATGATGAGACGGAACATGTCTACCCCTGTACAACGACAATATTGGGATTTAAAAAAGCAAAATCCAGAAGCGATTTTATTTTTTCGTTTAGGAGATTTTTATGAAATGTTTTTTGATGATGCGAAGTTGTGTGCGAGAGTACTTGGTATAACTCTTACGGCTCGGCATAAAGGAACAGAGAGTGAAATGCCAATGTGTGGGATGCCATATCATTCACATAAAGAATATTTGGAGACTCTTGTCTCTCATGGATACAAAGTAGCTATTGCGGAACAGGTGACTGATGATGAAGGAAAGATTTATAGAAAAATTTCACGAGTGGTAACACCTGGTACAAGTCAGGAAGAAAATCTGACTCCTGATCAAAATAATTTTTTAGTTGGAGTGATTCAAAGTGGAGAAAATATGTATGCTATCGCCATCTCAGACCTTTCTACAGGAGATTTTCGGACTAGTTTTTTTGAAAATGAAATTTTATTTT
>CAZBBI010000152.1:0-2556 GCA_964490135.1 uncultured Candidatus Peribacteria bacterium | reverse complement strand
GTATGGTAATAAAAGAAGTTTCTTTATCTGTTGTAATCTGTTCTCCAATACTTTGGTTTAAGTTAACAATCTGACCAGTAAATGGAGATTTAATAATTGTTTTTTCATAATTATATTGAGCTTGTTCCAGTTGATTTATAGCCGCAACAAGTTGTACTTCGTATAGAGCTAAATCAGTAGAACTAGTGGCTTGTGTCTCTATCTTATACTGATTTTGAGCTAAGGTTAATTGGCTTTCAGCATTGTTTATAGAAATGTTGGCTTGTTGCTCAGTGTTTTCTAAAACCAAATTGGCATTTTTGAGCTTAGTTTCAGCTGCAATAAAAGATTCTTGTGCATCTCGAATTTTTATCGTTCTATCAAGTTGAATGTCTTTTATTTTTTGTTGTGCAGAGATTAATAACTCAAGCTGTTTTTTTAAATCATTATGTTGAGTGAAAATATTATTTTTTAAATTATCAATATCAGGTTGTGAAAGTTTTGTTGAGGGAGTGGTGTAATCTAATAAAGTTTTAATATTATGAAGTAATTGGCTTGTTTCTCGTGCAATAATCAAGGCTGCATTTAGTTTTTCTGTAATAGCTGTATATTCTGAATTGGTTTTTATATCTTTGTATTGAGTAACATAATTTTTAAAATTTTTAGAAGTAGTTGTATATAAGTTTTTAGCATTCACCTTATCAATACTACTTCGGTTTCCAATAAAAGGAGCAATCTCGGAAGAGAGATCAATACCTAAAAGTTTATCAATATTAACAAGTGATTCATCAATTTTTATATTAGCTTGTGCCACTGTTATAATCGTATTTTCATAAGTTTTTTTAACATCATTTTCTAATTGAGTCCTAACTGTTTGAAATGTCCTAGCTGCTTGTTCTTTTTCAGTCGCAGCAGTTTGAAAATTTAATTCACTTGATTTTAAATCAACTTCTTTTTGTTGTTTTTGGAGACCTAAAGATTCTTTGGCAGAATTAATTTGACCAGCTGACATGGAGATTTCAGCAACAGAAGCACCTGATTTCTTGGCGGCTAAGTTAGCTTTAGCAATATTTACATTTGTTTCGGCTTGCTTGATAGCAAAAAGAAAATCTTGTGGATCTAGTTTGGCTAAGATGTCGTCCTTTTTTACATGTTGCCCTTCTTTAATTAATACTTCAGAAAGAGTTCCTCCAAAAGGAAAATTTAATTCAATAGTATTAGCTGATTTAACTTTTCCATCACCAGAAATAACTATTTGCAAATCAGTTTTTTTGACATTTGTACTTTGTTTTTCGATTTGATCTTGATTTGAATTGCTTGAATCAAAATAGGTCCATAAAAAAATAATGATTAAAAAAATACTACCACTCAAGATTATTTTGAAATTATCTTTGAATAAATTTGTTGATGTTTGTTTTGAAGATGTTGTTTCCATATTGTTAATTGGTTATCGAGAAAAACTTATTTTTATAAATTCTGCTATATCTTTATCCGATTGGTTTTTGTTTAGCCAGACAGAAATAAGTTTATTTGGTGTGATATCAGCCAAAGACCCAGAAAGTTCTGGAGCATCTGGTCCTTGTTCTTTTTTCATAGAAATAGGAATTCCAATAGGAACTAAAACTTTTTTTTCACCAAGAAGAGCTTGTGATATTTTTTCTTTCAAAGACGTTCTATCTGCTTCAGATAAAGATTGCATGTATTTTCGTTTTTCAGTGGGATCCATCTTAGCCGTTGGGTCTTGAGAAAGATCAATAAGGACAATAGTTACCAAATTACCTTCAACCGATTTAACTTTCCCATATAATTCAGATTTCCTGTCTGGTTTTAAATCACCGATGGGGGTTTCAACTATTGTTTCATCAGAAGAATTTTCATTTGTTTTTAAAAAATTAGTACTAAAAAAAACTCCTACACCAAGTATCAAGAAGCCGATAATAATCCATAATTTGTTCATAATTTATTAGTTTTAAAAAAATAGGTTCACTAGATAATACTTCAAAATACAAAAAAACTTTCATTTTTTTTATTGTTTATTTCTTTGAAAGAAAATTTTTAATTTAGAGTATTACTTAGTGAAAGATTTAATTTTTCAGTATTTTTGTCTAAAGTTACTAAGATAAGATTATGAATCCTAAAAAAAATTGGTGTGATCAGTTCTCTGATACAGAATTAGTCAAAAAATCACTAGAAAATGTGGATTGTTTTACTTGTATCTATGAACGATATGAAAAAAGACTTGTTTATTATATTCTGAGAATTTCATCATTTTCTTTGGCGGAAGCAGAAGAAGTTTTACAAGAATCATTTGTAAAAGCCTGGCAAAATCTAAATGAATTTGATGAAGATCTTAAATTTTCCAGTTGGATTTATCGGATTGTTCACAATACTACTATTTCCGAATGGAAAAAAACTCAATCTAAGGGAAAGGATAGGAAACAAGAATGGGATGAGGATCTTTTTCAAAACCTTCCATCATTGATTGATGTTCAAGAAGATTTTAATAAAAATTTTGATAAAAAAAACATACGAAATGTTTTGGAGTTAATGCCTGAGAAATACCGTGAAGTCCTTGTT
>CAZBBI010000151.1:0-2583 GCA_964490135.1 uncultured Candidatus Peribacteria bacterium | reverse complement strand
TAAAATATTTTTTTGGCTGAGCAAGATTAACTTAGTTAGAACCTTTTTTATGGATAAACAAAATACTCTAACTATTAATCCTTAGTCATTTCCATGCTTATGAAATTACTAACTTCTGCATAAATAGCCCCCAAATCTCCCCAAGCTTCTTCATTACTCATAATATTATCAATTAAAGGGAAAAATCTTGCATCAACATCATCTTGATCGGGTAATTCAACCTCAGGTTGAAGTAGTGATTTTGCATATTCTAAATCTACCTTTGCTTCTTCTAATAATTTGGGATCAACTCCAGAAAATTTTCCCTCTATTTCTATTTCAAGCAAGGCTCTATCTATCCATGACTCACAATGTGTAACTCCTTCAAAGAATGGTCTTCCTTGAAGCCTTGGATCTAAATCTCTACCGCTTTCGTGATCATCAATTCCCATTTTGTAGTTTTTTTAAATTATAATCACTTACTATTTTAACATTTTTCCCCTCAAAAGGGTAGTAAATTTGCTCTGATCCACCCAACTTATCCGTTAAAAATTTAATTCCATCACTGCTTTGTGGAGCAATTTTTCCAATTAGCATTGGAGAGCCTTTTGGTATAATTACCTTACTTACTCGCTCAATATTGTTATTATCTGGTAATGCCAAAAAATCTTTAATTTCGTGTTCTGGAATAAATCTTAAATCCCTAGATGAGTAGAAATAACTATACTGATTTGCACCACCCCCATAAAATCGATAAGCAATAATTTCCTTTGGGGAAGATCTTACAATTTGAATAGTATCTATATCTGAAGATTTAACTGCACGACGTACATATCGTTCTTTTATTCCACATTCCATTAAGAAATCTTCCACCTCCACAGCTTTCTTAAGTTGATCAATTGTAAACTTTTTATATCCCCCAACAATCTCTTTCCATCTGTCTATTTCAACTCCGTCAGGTCGCATTGCTAATTTTTCTGATTTGGTCAAAATTCTCTTCATCCCCTCTTTTGCAAATTGTCCACTTATTACAGAAGCTCCCTCATCTAAAGCAGTAATTCCAGCAGCTCCCGTTAGCGATGACTTACCGATATTTACATCTGATTTTTTCTTTTTTCTTAATTTCGAAAGTCTTTTAGCTCCCTTGAATCCCAAAGCTCCAGCACCACCTAGCGCTAATCCAATAAGTACATCTACCGCACCCTTTCCCATTTCATAAGCATTAGTAAACATATCCCAAACAGATTTCCCAACACCCTTTACAAAATCAGTAAAATTTTCAACACTCGAAAAAACATGAGCAATACCTTCTTTAATTTTCCCAATAAATCCCACTGGATCTTTTCTTAACTCATTAACCATTTCTCCTTTTTCTAATGCCCCATCAACGACCCCAGCCTTAAACCTTTCTAACTTATTTCCATCTTTATTAGCTCCCAAAACCTCATATAAATCAACTCTTAAATCTTCAAGGGCTATATCCATAGCATTATCAAGTCCTGCTCGTTCCTCATTTTCTTTTTTTGTATGACTATCATAAAGTTTTTTATATTCTTCAAATTCCTGCCTAATTCGATCTTGCCCACCTTGAATATCTTCAAGTGACCTCTCTGGTATTTCTACCAAATTAGGTTGTTCAACTGAGGATAATTCAGACATTCCTTAAATTATACCATAAAAAGGGCAATAATTGAAGTATATTATTTTTAATAAATTAACTAAAAACCTTTAATTCCCCTCTTCATTCGGAATATTTTTATCAGTACAATATTCTCCAATTTCTGAATCAGTTCTAAAATAATCATCACAAAATTCTTCAAACTCTTTTTTTGTACTTTTAATATATCTATCAGTAGCAATTAATAGTGTTTCTGTTTGTTCTATAAATTTCTCAAAATCTTTATTTACCTCACAAAGTTTATCAACCGTTTTAAAATCTAATTCTTTATACTTTGAAGGAAATAAAATTTCACTTTCATAAGGATTAGCTTTTAATTCTATAACACCTATTCCAAAAGATTGATTTAGTCTTTCCATTTCATCTTTTAGATTACTACTTATTTCAAAGGCAACTAAATAACCATAATTTGACCAACTTGAATTTGAAACTGCTTGAAAATAACATTTTTTCAAATCATAATCTGATTTAATTTCTCGTTTAATTTCATAAGAAATCAATTCAAAAGAATCTGCCTTATTAATAACTTTCATTAAAGCTTGGCTCGATTTATTTTTTAAATTCTTAAATTTAATTCCAATCATATCTGGATGAATCCATTTTTGATAACTATCCTTACTATTTGCTGATTTTTCATGAAATATTGTTTTTGAGTACGTATTTTTATTTTTTAAGTAACTACTCAATAATTTATGTAAATCCCTTTCTTGATATACTTCTGACACTCTAATCTTTGTCGGTGTTAAACTCTTCTCTATTATTTCAGTTAAATCTATATCATCTTCATATTTCGATAGATAATATTCAAACCCATTTTTCCCTTTAACTCTTTTTACTCTTGTATCATTTTGTCTAATAAAACTACCAAGAAAAAAAAGGGGTCAGGTACCTTTTTAAATGGCTGGGGATGAGGGATTACTCATTTA
>CAZBBI010000150.1:0-2599 GCA_964490135.1 uncultured Candidatus Peribacteria bacterium | reverse complement strand
CTTTTTACCAATACCTCCAATGACGGAAGATCGTCGTAAGAACATGGTAAAAATAGTTCATCAGCTTTCAGAAACTGCTCGAATATCAGTTAGAAATGCACGACACGACGCCATGAAAATGGTAAAATTACAACAAGAAGAAGGAGGTATATCCGAAGACCAACAAAAGGATCTTGAGTCTGATATTCAAGAAATAATTAAATCTTCTAACGCTGAGATTGAGTCTCTTGCAAAAAACAAGGAACAAGAGGTTTTAACTGTTTAGTTAAAGTTTAATAAAAAAAGACAAAACAAATACAAAAAATTTGCATTTATACTTATTTGTACTAACCATTAAGATAATGAAAATTGAATTTTTAGAAAAAATTTTTGGTAAAATTAAAGACGAAATCTATTGTCCAAAATGTAAAAACAATTTCGCAGAAAATAGTATTGAAATTTGTTCTATCGGACCAAGCCGATTAAATTTTTCCTCAAAATGTCATATTTGTGGAGCTGTTTCTCAAATTGTTGCTGATGTAAACATACATCAACCTTCTATCGCCAGCCCAGCCACACAGTCTTTTATAAACCCAATTGAAGTAAAAAAAATCAACGAAACCCTTTCTAGTTTTAAAGGAAAAAATATTAATGACCTTTTTTAGTCGTTTTATAATTTATTAATCTCATCTTTTATGTTTATGCGAATTTCAACGTTTCTTTCGGTGTTAGTTTTAAGTATTAGTGTTATGGCCTGTACTCAATCAGGGCAGTTACCAGATGAGGCGCAACAAGCTATTGATAAAATGAATGAAACCATTGATCCTATTGTTAAAAATCTAAACAAAGAGTCTTTAGAAAAAAAGTATAATGAACTTCAGGCTCAAATTAACTCAGTACAAACAACTCTTAATGAAAAGAAGGCTGAAGCTGAAGCAAAAGCTCTTGAGCTTGAAACGATGCTAACCGAGGCGAAAGAAAACACTGAAGAAAAAATAAATGAGGTAAAGGCAAAAGTTGAACAAGCGAAGCTAGCTTACGAAAAAGCAAAAACAGCGCTGGAGGCTTTGAACAATGCCGCAAATGATTTAAAATCAAGCATTACCCTGTCTAATTAGCTTTCCTTAAGGATTTCTTCAATTATTTCTTCTGCATCTTTGACTAGTTTTTCTATTTTTCCGCCTTCGGAAAAAATATAATAATCATATATTTCTGATTTTTTTAACTCTTTTTCCATTGATTCTATTCTTTTGTTTATTTCATCTTCTGATATAGGCGCTCTCTCTTTTATACGTTTCACTAATTCTTCTACAGGCTCTACTGGTTTAAGAAAAATTGATGAAAAGTCGGAAGGATCTAGTATTTCTTTAGCTTGTTCAAATCCTTGTACATCAAACTCCCTGATAACAATTTTACCTTTTTTTATGGGTTCAAGTAATAATTTTTTTAGTGTTCCATACATATTTCCTCCATGGACTACCGCATACTCCAAGAATTCTCCTTCTTCGATTTTTTGTTTAAACTCTTCTTTTGATATAAAAAAGTAAGTTTCCCCATCAACCTCTCCCGGACGAGGCTCTCTGGTTGTACAGCTTGGTGGGAATTCCCATTCTGGATATTTCTTTTTTAGTTCACCAATAAGAGTTCCTTTTCCTACCCCAGAGGGTCCTGATATAAAAAATATTTTTCCAGTTTTTTTCATGTAATGATAAGTTTAAAGTTAACTCTTTTATAAATTTTTTTGTTATTCTTTTTCAATCTTAAATCCCTCTTCTCCTTCTTCGTTGGAACCAAAATCAATTATATGATTTTGAAGCTTTTTTAAGCTATCTTTATCTAAAAAAAGATTTATTTCACGTGTTTCTATCACAATATCTCCTTTTTCTGGTTTTTCTAAAAAATCTAAAAAATAAGAAGCGTCTCCCTTTTCTTGCCCAACTTGAATCTTAAATCCAAATCCTTCACTTTTTTGTTCTTTTTGGAATTCTAACACTTTTTGCTTTGCCGTCTCTGTAAGTTCTGGGTTTTTAAGCTTAATATTTGCTTCTAGTTTTATAGTTCTAGCTGCCTCATTTAAATCATTCAACAATCTATTCGTTGCCTCTTCATCAAAACCATGCCCTAAAACACCTTGCTCTAGTGTTTCATATACATTTATATAACATCCTGCACAACTAAGACCATGTGCCGCAAAAATTTCTTGAGAATCAGGCATCTGTTCTAAAATTTCAGATATAAACTCTTGTCCTGTAAATTGAAGTATTTTTTCTGTCATTATTTTTCAAGTACATTAAACACCGAATCTCCCACACCTTCAACTGCAAAATCTAAAGCCGCAGCACCCATAAAAAGTCCTACACTGATCCATAAAATTCCTTTTCCAATTGATTTCATTTTTTCGCCTAAATCTTTTTCCATTACCCTCTTTATAGCTGTTTTTAGTCTATTCTAAAAATTTTTCGTGCACTTTTTTCAAATCTGCATTCACCACATGTGTATATATTTGTGTTGTCGCAATATTGCTATGTCCAAGCATTTCTTGAACGGACCGAATGTCGGCACCATTTCTCAATAACGTCGTGGCAAAGGTGTGTCTTATCTTGTGTGGGGTCACTGGTTT
>CAZBBI010000149.1:0-2606 GCA_964490135.1 uncultured Candidatus Peribacteria bacterium | reverse complement strand
AAAATTTACTAGGAATTTGGGCAATTGGAGAAGCTTTGGTGCAAATTTCAGAGAAAAGAAATGTTTACCATGAAAAATATTTAAAATTGCATAATTTTTTGCGCAATTTTTTTGTTCATAAATTTACAGATATTAAAATTACAACTCCAGGAAAAGACCATTTGGCACATATTTTCCACTTTATTTTACCTTCTGGGTCAGCAAATGTTTTTGTTCAGCAATGTGATTTATTAGGACTTTGTATTTCTGCAGGTTCGGCGTGTAGTAGTGGGAATGTTAGGGGATCTGCGATTTTAATGGAATTAAAGTATTCTGACGCTGAATCCTTGAGAGGGGTTAGAATTTCTTTTGGAAGAGAAACTGAGATTGAAGATATGGAAAAAATGACGAATATTTTAGAAGAGGTGCTTGATAAGGGGAATTTTTGATTTTTATCACTAAATATGATATAATTATAAAAAAATAAAAATTAAAATGACTTTTGATAAAAAAGATACCTCTGATCTGCAAGAAGAAGATGTTGTAGAATTGATTAACGAAATTTTAGAGGAGGCGTTGAAAAGAAAAACAAGTGATATTCATATAGCACCACGGGAAGATATTATTGATATCCGTTTTCGTATTGATGGACAATTTTATCACTATAAAAGTTATTCAATTGGTATTTTTGGTTATTTAAAAAGACGAATTAAAGTTATTGGTGGTTTGAAATTAGATGAAAACCGGTTACCCCAAGATGGAAAAACTTCAGCAACATTTGGTGATGAAAATGTTGAATTTAGAATTTCCAGTTTTCCTACTATTTATGGAGAAAAAATTGTTATTAGAATTTTGTCTGACAAAAAAGAAGATTTGGATTTGAAAAAACTTGGATTTAGGGAAGAGTCTCTTAATAAAATATATAAATCAGTTGAAAAATCTCAAGGACTTGTGCTTTGTACGGGACCGACGGGAGCGGGGAAGACAACAACTCTTTTTTCGATGATTACTCGTTATAATCCATTGAATTATAATATTGCAACACTTGAAGATCCAGTGGAATATCGATTAGATGGTATAAACCAAACTCAAGTTAATCCAAATATTGGATTTACTTTTGCAAACGGATTGCGATCTTTAGTCCGACAAGATGTAGATGTGATTATGGTTGGCGAGATTAGAGATAAAATAACAGTTGATTTAGCTGTAGATGCTTCATTAACAGGGCATGCTGTTTATTCTTCTATTCATGCAAATTCAGCGGTGGCAACTATTACTCGTTTGTTAAAACTTGGTATGGAGCCATTTTTATTAGCTTCAGCACTAACACTTATTATAGCTCAAAGACTTGTAAAAAAGCTTTGTACGAAATGTAAACAAAAACATAACGTTTCAGAATCAACATTAGCAACAATAGAGGCTTCTATTGGTAATCTTGTTAAGGGTTCTGTTAAAGATATGGAATTTTTTGAAGCAAAAGGTTGTGATGAATGTAATGGTACTGGATATAGTGGGCGAATTGTTGTAGCTGAAGTTCTAGAAATAACTCCTGAGGTTGAGGTACTTATTTTAGAATCAGCGCATGAAGCTGATATAGTGAAAGCTGCAGTAAGCCAAGGGATGTTAAGTATACAACAAGAAGCTCTAATAAAGGCCGCCAGTGGGATTACATCAATTAGTGAAGCTTTAAAAGTTTAATAAATAGTATGAAAAAATTTAAACTCTTTTTTCAGAAAAAAAATTATCAAATTTTGGAGTGGTTTAGAAAAAAACTAGAAGCACCTTCTGATGCGGAGTGGTCTTGGGTTATTGATAAATTGTTTAATAAGATTGCTTGGTTGGAAAGAAATGGCGAAGAAAAAAAAGAAATATCATTAGAAATTTCAAATAGTGTAAATATTGATAGAGTTTATTGGTTAGAAATAATTCTTTCGAGTTTGATTGCAACTTTTGGTCTTATTCAAAATTCAGTAGCAGTTATTATTGGAGCGATGCTCATTGCACCTTTATTACGGCCAATACAAGCAATAGCATTTGCTATAGCCAATGGTCGTCACAATTTATTTTGGAAATCTTCTAAGATTTTATTTTTAAGTTTGATTCTAGGAGTCTTTATAGCATTTTTAGTAAGTAGATTCTTACCTTTTGTTTCTGAAAATGCAGAAATTACATCTAGAACGGCTCCTAATTTAATAGATTTATTAATTGCGATTTCGTCAGCGATGATTGCGTTACTAGCCTTTGCCTACAAGAGACTGTATGCCAGTGTTGCAGGAGTTGCGATGGCTACGGCTTTGATGCCTCCGATTTCAGTCATTGGAATTGAGCTTTTTTTAGGTAATTTTGGATCTGCTTGGGGAGGGTTTTTATTATTTTTTACCAATTTGTCTTCAATTCTTATCGTTGGAGCATTTATGTTTATTTTTTATGGATTTAATCCACATCAGGAGAATTCAAAAAAAACAGTTAGAAACCTTTTTGTTTTAGGTGGAATATTAATTGCACTGTGGATAACTTTGAATTCTAGTTTGCATCAAATTAGAGATAATATTGATTTTAAAGAAGAATTTAAAAATATCTTTACTCAAGAGCTTGGTCATCTTGTTCCGAAAGCTAAATTAAATAAG
>CAZBBI010000148.1:0-2621 GCA_964490135.1 uncultured Candidatus Peribacteria bacterium | reverse complement strand
TCGCCAATAGCTTTTTCTTTTGTTATCAAATTTTCAGCTTCTAATACTTCTAATGGAAAAATTTCTTCAAAATCTTTAACCATCGGCAAAAGTCCTGATATTTTTTCTCTTAACCACTTTGAAGTTATAGGGAGGGACTCTGGATAAACAGGGCGAATTGAGCCTATATGTACATTTTGCTCAAAATGAATCTCGGGATTACTTATTTGAATTTTTCCGTAATTTCGTTTAATTTTTCCGACTAAAAAGGCGTATTTTTCTCCTTCGAAATTTCGCATATTGTACGGAATTCGAAACCAAACGGCTTCAATATCTCCATCTGTTAAAGAAATTACAGCCTTGGCTAGCTTTTTGCCATATCGTGTTTTTTCCACACGAAAACTATGTAATTGTCCACCAATTGTATTTTTTTCATCAAGAATTATTTCAGAAAAATTTTGCCTAACCCCTGCATCTTCTAAAGTTCTTGGAAAATATTCCAATAAATCTTTTCCGGTGAAAATCTCCATTTTCTCCAATTTTTTTATATGAGCTGGAGTAGTACGAATAAGTGACTTTATGGGTTGATTTAACATAGGATAAGTCGATGATTATTGGTTAATAGTTTATAGGTTTTTTAAAAAAATGCTATTCCACAATTTTAGGATTTCATTATTCTATCAATATGGTAAATGACTTTAAAAATATTACAGTATTTTGTAAGTGTGGAGAAAAATTAGTTAAATACAAAAAACGAGGGAAGGGACGATTAAGGAAAATCCATCGAGACCGTATTGCGGAAGATTTTTCTGGAATTTTTTCTGGTTATGAAGAAGATGGGACAGAACTTCTTTGCACGTCTTGTCAGGGAAGAATTGCAACAGTTAGATCTATGCAAGGAAAATTTGTTGCGAAAGTAAATCAAGGGCAACTAGGGATTATACGTGGAGGAAGGGGTTAAAAAATTAATATGAAATACTATATAAAAACACTCGGTTGTCAGATGAATTATTCTGACTCAGAAAGAGTTGCAAAAATACTTGAGCAATCTGGATTTACTAAAACCGAAAACTCTAAAAATGTTGATCTTTTTATAATAAATACTTGTTCTGTTAAGCAAAAAGCAGAAAACAAAGCTATTGGAAAAATTAAAAAGTACAAAAAAGATAACCCAAATTCAGTAATCGCGGTTACTGGGTGCATGATAAGACAGACAGGGGACAGGGCTACTTCAAAAGATCAACTTTTAAAGCATGACTTTATAGATATTGTTTTTAGAATTGAAGATACGGCTAAACTGCCCAAAATTTTAGAATCACATTTTATTGATCATGATTTTAGTGATTTTAGAAATAAATTTGGGAATGGTTCTATTGAAAATTATTTTCACATTGTTCCGAAGGTAGACAATATCTTTCAGGTTTTTGTGCCAATTATGCAAGGCTGTGATAAGTTTTGTTCTTACTGCATAGTCCCCTTTACACGAGGTCGTGAAATTTCTCGACCAATTGAGGAGGTTTTTGTGGAATGTGATCAGCTAGTAGAAAATGGAGCCAAAGAAATCACATTACTGGGTCAAAACGTAAACTCTTATACTGATGGAGGGACTTCATCGGAAGAAAAATGTTTTTCGAAACTTTTAGAAAAAATAGATACCCTTCACGAAAAAGGACTTTCTCGGTTGAGGTTTTCGTCACCCCATCCACAAGATTTTACTGATGATGTAATTGAAACATTAGTAAAAATGAAAACGAGTTGTCCCCATATTCACCTGCCAGTTCAACATGGAGCAGACAGTATGCTCAAAAAAATGAACAGAAATTATACGACAGAAAAATATGAAGGTATCATAAGAAAAATTCGAAAAGCTATTCCAAATTGTCTAATTACTACCGATATTATTGTAGGATTTCCAAGTGAGAGTGAAGAAGAGTTTCAAGTTCTTTGTGATTTTGCAGAGAAAATGAAATTTTCTTTCGCGTTTACTTCAATCTATTCCCACCGAAAAAATACTCCAGCCGAAAAAATGACTGATGAATTTATTGAAGACGTGGTAAAAAAAGAACGATTTCATATTTTTGATGATATTGTAAAAAAACACGCTTTTGTTCAAAGGGAAGAATTTGTTGGCAAAAAATTAGAAGTTTTGGTTGAAAAATCATCCCCATCAAAAGATGGCCTTTTTGCTCACACAGGACGTTCTCGGGAAGCACTTGAGGTTTGGTTTGAAAGCGGTAGACCGTTAAAAGGAAAAGAAATTGATGTCAAAATCACCAAAGCTCAAAATTATGTTTTGTCTGGAGTTTTGCCAGATGGAACAAAAAAAATTCCTATTATTTGACAACAAATATTTTTTTTTTAGAATCCCCTAGCTTTTTAAAGTATTTTGGTAGCCCAACAATGGGCGTGTAGCTCAGCTGGTTAGAGCGCGTCTCTGATAAGGACGAGGTCCCAAGTTCAAGTCTTGGCATGCCCACCATTTAGACAAATTGAAGATTTAAGTCTTTCCTCAGCTAGAGGAAGGGCTTTTTTAAGCGGTTTTTGACCTTTGTGCCAGTGGTTCAACAAGAGCTTTTTGCCCTGTAGTAAATAATTGGCAGTTCTTAGTTTTTCAAATGCAGGAATGGCTTCAACTTGCAGTT
>CAZBBI010000147.1:0-2627 GCA_964490135.1 uncultured Candidatus Peribacteria bacterium | reverse complement strand
CTACTGACAATCAGATGCAATACCACATTAAATCCTTATCTGCTAAAGAAAATAATGAACTATACAAAGACAGAGTTTTAGAGCTTCAAAAGAAAAATCTGGAAATACTAAAAACACTCCCACAAGGAACAAACTTGGAGAAGTTAGAATATGTAAATTATTTTTCTGATAAAAATATTACTTCAAATTCAGCGTTGGACGATCCAAAGCATTCTATTGAGAATATGCAAATATTAGAAAAAACAAAAGATGCAGTTGTTGGACTTGCGGATGATAAAATTATTGTCATCCAAATGGCATCATCTGGACGAGTGGAGATATTGTCATTTGATATGCCAGATGGATATGATGGGACAAGTGACTTACCACCAGAGTATTTTCCAGAAACAGCCCAATCTATAGGAGAAATAACGACGATAAAACCATAACCATGAACATGAAAGACACTGAAATCAATAACTTTTTACAATGGTTTGGGAATTTGAAAGAAATTCCATTACAAACTCGTCATGACTTTTTTCAACATGTTTCGGAGATTGGAGGACTTGATAGCAAATCGATTGAGTTTATTGAACAAACTTTAAGTAGAATTGGTAATAAATATGAAAAACAACAATTAGAATTAGAACATATTGCTAAAAAATTAAATGTTACATTAAAATCACAAAAAGAACCGAAATTATCTATTAAAGAAAAAATCGTACAATTCACAACTAAACTTATGTTTGATCGTGTAGAGCGATTTAAAGATTATTTTAATAGAATTAAAAAAATAGAACTCAAATCACAAGAATCAGCTGAAGACCTTGAGGATTCAGCCCAAATCGCAAGATTGAAGGCGGCTTTGTAATTATAAAACATTGACAAAGTTGTAAAAAAGTTTATAAAAATTGTTTGTTGTTTCTATATCATTTTCCAAAAGATAAACATTTCCAGGAAGGGAAGTGGGTGTATTTTCAAGAAGATAGTAATGAAATAATTGAGGCACAAGCAAGAAGCGGGGATAGTATGAATTTGGTAGATTTTGGAGAAGATTTGGAATTTGATACTACATCTTTGAATCCTGCTGTAGAGGGAGCAGCAACTCGTACACGGATAGAAACTGCCGAAACTTTAGACAATCAACCACATATGTTGGGAGAGAAAGCAGGTAATTTAATGCTAAAGAGTCAACGAGAAAGTGGAAGCCTTACATTGCGAGGAGTTTTTAATATGCATTCGCCTACAGGTAATTGGTTTTTGCCTGATAAAGCAGGTATGAATACATTAAATCCAGTGAAGTGGGTAATAGGAACATTAAACTCCAAAGGACCAATTGTATCTGCTTTTAAGCAGAATTTAGATTCAATTATAAAAATAAATGAAGATTCTCCACTTATTGGAACAACATTAACTCATGCTTTTTTAGAAAATAATTTAGAAGATACTTTGAAAAAAGTATCCACTTCAAAGAATACAGGCCTTTCGTTACATTCATTGGACGTTTTAGCATCATCTATAGATTCATTTTTTCCACAATCTAAAGATGACTATGATAGGTTTGAAGAAGAATTAGTTGATCGGTTGAAAAGTGAAGAAACATTAAAAAAAGGTGTTCGTTTTTTTACATTATTTTATGAACAAAGAGTGCGTTTTCAGGCAAAGGTATTACGAAATCAATTTGAAAGAGGTTATGAGCAGTTATTAGAAAATATTAAGGCAGCCAGAGAAATGCAAAGACGTAAAGTTGCAAATATATCAGCTAAAGTAGGAGAGTTTAAGGGTGGAATTGACGAAAGAGGTGATATGGACAATGCAGAGGCTTATTGGTGGATGGTTACTGAAATAACTCAAAATCCTGATGAATTTCTAAATAATCCAAAGGAAACTTATTTTGGTATTGATTGGCGAAAACAATTTGGGTGTGATAAAGGAAAAATAGGCGCTGTTGATTTTTTAGATATGTTACATGATTCAGGTAATACTGTGCATGTTGTTGATATGCCAGCAATTCAAATAGCTCATCATAATAATATGCGAATGATGGACAATGTTCGAGAGCGAGATAAGAATTTAAAATTGAGTATGGAAGGTTTTGATTTCAACAAACTAAGAGATCATTTATATAAAACAGAACTAGATAGGGATGATGGTTATAAAACTACAGAACAAATAGTTGGGTTATTAGCAGAAGGTTTGCATAGATCTCCATTAAATATAAATGTGGAAACAGAGGTGTTTAAAGACAATCGGAGTATGTATCAAAGTCCAATGGAAAAATTAGCACAACTTGGTGCGTATATTTTAACTAATCCAACATTATTAAAACCAAATTCAAAAGATGGTTTAAATTCTGATATCTTGGCAGGGCTCAAGGGGTATTTGTTTCATAAAGAATCTAAACTTAGTGAACAACTTGAATAACTTGGGATTAAATATTTTGGTACTCGTCAATTCATTATTTCATCTATGTTGGTTTTCTTGTATTGTACTTTATTCGCGTTTATTGAAAGAGATATTATTGGGTTCCATGACTCTACTGTGCTGAAACAATTGAAATTTTGGTTTGTTCCAAGTCTGCTTGCGGATATATGTTCAGTTAATGTTACCAGATGGTTGCTCGGAAAAACTACATACAAACCCAAAAG
>CAZBBI010000146.1:0-2645 GCA_964490135.1 uncultured Candidatus Peribacteria bacterium | reverse complement strand
CTTTAGCAGGATCAATCTTGTCTAATATTTTATCAATTGAAATATGATCAGGCAACGGTAGCTGAACAATAACTCCATGAATATCTTTATCTGCATTTATTTTATCAATTTCAGCTAAAATCTTTTCTTCTGATACCTCTGAGTCATACCTCCAAGTTTTAGCTATTATACCTGCTTTTTCCGCTGATTTTTCTTTTTGTCGAACATAAGAAGCCGAAGCCACATGATCCCCCACTAACATAACTACCAACTTTGGTTGAACACTTTTTTTATTCAACTCTTTTACTCGCGGAACAAGTTTTTCTTCTATTAATTTTGTAGAAAGCTCGGATCCGGAAATTATTTTTGTCATCACACCAATCTTAAAAAATAGTTATAAATTATCAACCTTTCTTTATTTTATCTATTTTTTTAATGCAATTAACTACTTCCCCATCTGTAATTTCTCAAGCACTAAATTTAAAATTTCTTTCCCTATTTCATCTCGTCTCTTCAACTCCCCCATCCGATCAACTGAC
This sequence comes from uncultured Candidatus Peribacteria bacterium, assembly GCA_964490135.1. GTDB lineage: Bacteria > Patescibacteriota > Gracilibacteria > UBA4473 > UBA4473 > JALWQU01. The sequence goes on along the minus strand of CAZBBI010000146.1, from coordinate 2,127 downwards.
ATTTTCACCCAACGAAAATCATTTTCACAACGATCCAGTGCTTGTTCTCGTACCTTTTGTAAATATTTCTCATCTGATTCATGCAAGTCAGCTGTTCGTCCTTTGGCTTCGTGAATCTTTTCTCGTGCTTCAAAAGAAGCATCTAAGAACAAAACCAAACTTTCTTTAGGAAATCCAAATAAATCATATTCAAGTTGTTCTACATATTTCTCAAGTTCTTCCGCTTCTTTCTCTGTTTTTCCTCGTGCCGGTGTATAAATTAAGTTTGAAGTAACGCCTCGATCAAAAAGTACTAAATCAAATTCTTCACGCATAGCTTCTATTTCTTCAAGTTGTGCCAAACGGTCAGCTGCATACAACGAAGCTACCATCCTTGGATCAATATCATGAAAATCACCCATTTCCCCTCGAAGATAAGCCGCAATTCGTTTCCCTGCTGTTGTTTTGTCATACCCAGGAAACCGTTTCCATCCAACAGAAATATTTTTTTTAGCTAAATTTTCTAATAAAATTTCTGTTTGTGTGGATTTACCACAAGCATCTAAACCTTCGAGTACAATTATTGGGGCTTTCATAAAAAATTTAGTTATTTAAGTTCCTCGCCTTTATCCTTAGTTTTTCATATTTTAACTTTCCCATATTTCCATTTACAATAAAGAATTGAAAGTTGTATTGATCCTAAAATAATATTTGTAAAAATAATTGGATTATCATTTTTTAAAAACCCATAAGATGTCCATAAAATAGCTGAAAAGGTTAATAATCCATAAGTTGAAGCTGAAACACCTTCTAGATTTTTAGTTTTCCAAACCTGATAAGCTTGTGGAATAAATGCGATCATAATCGTTCCCATCGCCACGTAACCCAAGATTTCTACAAAATTCATCTGCACAATTATCAACAAACAATAGATAATAAGCAATTGTTTTTATCATAATTTATTAGTAAACTTAAAATGTGAAAAAATCAGTAAAAATCTTCGGAATATTAAATGTTACTCCTGACAGTTTTTCTGATGGCGGATTATTTTTAGATAGCCAAAAAGCAATAATTCAAGCCGAAAATCTATTTAAAAATAGAGCTAACTTTGTCGACATAGGCGGAGAATCTACCAAACCAAATGCACAAGAAATCACTCCAGAAGTAGAATGGAATAGAATTTCTGAAATTATGAAAAAATTGTTAGAAAAATTTCCTGGAAAAATTTCACTCGATACTAAAAACTTTTCCACAGCTGAAAAATTCTTAAACCTTGGAGGTTCAATCCTTAATGATGTTTCAGGTTTTCAAGATAAAAATATGATAGAAATTGCCACAAAAAACAAATGTCTATGTATCGTAAATCACTTTCCAGGGAAAACAACAACAGAAGTTCATGAACAAGAAATTTGTTCTATAAATCAAGTTCGTGATGAGTTAATGTCTAAAAAAGAATTAATGATAAAAGAAGGAATTTCATCAAAAAACATCATCCTTGATCCAGGTATTGGTTTTGGGAAGACCATGGAACTTAATTGGGAACTTTTAAAATTTGGATCTGTTTTACCCAAAGAGCAAATATTAATAGGTCATAGCCGAAAACGATTTCTGGGTAAAAATAGATTTAATTCAGAATCAAACAATGAAGCTGCTAAAATTGCCATTGAGCATGGAGCTGAATTTTTAAGACTGCATGAACCTAATATTTATGAATAAATTAATTCATTTATATAACCGACTCAACAGCTGTTCTTTCTCGTTCAACAATCATAGCACAAGACTCTGATAATTTAAACTCAGATAAATCCTCCATCAATTTAGGAAATTCTTCTTCCATAAAACAATTTATTAAATTCGCAACACTTCCAAACCGAAAAGAATCTTCTTTTTTATGATAATTTTCGATTTCTTTTACAACTTGTTTTTTCAATTCATCAAATTTCTCCCAAAATCCTTCTTCCTTTTCTTTGTTTTTAAATTCATAATTACTCTTTTCAACTGCCTTTTTAAGCATTTCAAAAACATCATTCATAAGTAGTGAAAAATGCTCAAGACCATATTCGTATGTCAATGAATCGTGATTTTTTTTTAAAACATTTGCCCTATTAATAATAGCTCTTAAAGAATCCATATTATTAATTTCAAAAA
>CAZBBI010000145.1:0-2665 GCA_964490135.1 uncultured Candidatus Peribacteria bacterium | reverse complement strand
ACGATAAATTGAAAAAATCTCAAATAGAATTAATGGAAACTTCTATAGGAATAAATCACTCTGAAGCATTGAAACTAGAAAAAGCTCAAAAACAAATTAAATATTTTGATATAGAAAAAACTGAATTAACAAGAGTAACAGATGAACTAAACTCAAAAATATTATCACTTGAGGAACAAAACAAGTCTCTAGTAACAAAACTTTCCGAATTAAACATAAAATTTTATGATCAAGTCGCAACAATATCAACGCAAGCGGAAAAAATATCAGTACAAACGACAACAATTGCTGATTTAAGCGGAGAAAAGAATCAACTCACAAAAGAAAACACTGAACTTAAATTAAACCTCGAAGAAGCCCTAGCTCAAATATTTCCAGAAACAAAACTGATTCCAATACCAAATGGACCAGATGGAGATAAAGATGGCCCACTAAATGAAATATTAAAAGGAAATCCAAGTGGAATATTCTTTCGTAATGGGAAAGTTATTGCACTTAAAAACGGAAAACCAACCGAATTAGATCAATCTATTCATTATACCATAAAATCAAAAAATGGTACTAATAAGTCCTTTAAAATTAGTGAGTTACCAAACAATAACGGAAGCTTTTTTCTAAATACTGAAAATATCAGTATTGCACAGATTAATTAAGATAATTAGTATCCCTCATTAAGAATATCTCTTCTATCTCTTGAATTAGTCCCAATAAAGCTTTCAACGTTATTAGCTTCTACTAGTGGCTTAAGTGCTATATCCGCACCTGCAAAAAGATCATCTGCCAGACCTTCTTTCTTTTTCTCTACTTTTACCCCTACAGCAGGTTTATCTATTAAGGAGATAGTAATAGTTTCAGCTTTCTCATCTATAAATTCATTTGCATCAAAGCCTTCTGTTTTAATAAAACGCTTATTCAAACGTTTTGAAGTAAGTTTAAATTCTCCATCTTTAATAGAAACAATGTCCCCCTCATGAAATCTGTCAACAATAAAATTTTGCTGACTCAACAAAGCATAAATAAGTTTTTTCTGTTTAAAATCAATTCCTTTTCCTTTTAAAAGGTGTGAAAGAGAAAAATTATCTTTTGTAATTTTTTCTTCAATATTAATGCCCTCTATTCCAGTTTTTATTTTTTCACTCAATGAGCCAAGCTCTTTCTTCGCGGCATTTTTGTATGCTTCTTGTCGTACTTCTGGGTCCTTATAATTTATTTTTTTTACGTCTGATTCTATATTTGGGACTTCGGCTAGATAAACAAATTTTCCATATGAATGTTTTGACTGAAATGGTTTGAATCGTAAATTTTTCATTTTTATTTTTAAAAATCTTAAGATAATATCATAAAAACAAAATAAAATCAATCACAAGGTTTAATTATTTACTTATTTTTTAATAAAAAGTAAATTACACTACGTATATAAAAAACATAAAAATGAAATTTTTAATAAAAAACACGTTTCTGGTATCGCTCTCTATTTTCTTTTTCTCTACTACTTATGCTCACAACATTGGTGGAAATGGTCTCGAAAGCGGAATTACACACCCCATATTTGGACTTGATCACTTACTCGCTATGATAGCTGTGGGAATTTTAGGATCACAAACTAATAAGAAATCAATATGGAAACTTCCTCTTTGTTTTGTTTCTTTTATGATTTTAGGAGGTCTTTTGGGAATTAATAACCTACAAATTCCTTTAATTGAAACTGGAGTTGCTTTTTCTGTCTTGATTTTAGGTCTTATGATCTTTGCAAAAAAAACACCATTTTTCATATCCAGCATAATTGTTAGTTTCTTTGCAATTTTCCACGGATATGCTCATGGAATGGAGATTCCACAAATCACACATCCATCACTCTATATTTTAGGATTTGTTTTATCCACTACCACTCTTCATATAAGTGGAGTTTTAATTGGACGATTAGCCCAAAGAACTACTCTAACAACTATTACTCTCAAATATTCTGGAATTGCTATAAGCATGGTTGGTATTTATTTTTTACTGAGTCTTTAATCTCAATCCATTAATACCCTGCATCTTTAATCTGTCTATTTAGCTTATCTATCCATCTATTGTGAATTTCATTCCGATGTGTATGTTCATAAGCTTTTCCCATAGATGTCCAAAACACGCGATTATCAATACAAAGTTGATTTCCAGTCCCCTTTTGACAATCCGCATTCTCTAAAATATTTCCATATTTGATAAAAGTATGACCTTTGGCATCTTGGTACGGACTATCTTTTACTTCTGCTATAGCTTTTTTGTGAATTTCGGCTTCTTCCATATCTGGATTGCTTTTTTGAATATCTAATCGACGACGATTATACGCCCTAGAAAGTCCCACAAACATTTGTTTTTTGGCTTCATCTTGAAACGATGTAAGGGCATAATCTACAACACTAACTGCTATCATAGCCTTACCTGCTACATTCCCCGCAATATCTTGAGCTTTATCTGAAAGTTTACCGGTCATCCATTTCTTAGAACCCTCTCCCACAACATCTCCAAGTCTCCCCATTCTTTCTTTTTTCAAAAAATCTATCTCAGCCTGACGATTCAACATTGCTTCATAAACAGTCAAACTATCATCTGCTTCTGCCATTTCTTTCCCGGCTTCAGTTTTTGGTCCACCAAATATTGAGTCTGACATTCTATCAAAAAA
>CAZBBI010000144.1:0-2687 GCA_964490135.1 uncultured Candidatus Peribacteria bacterium | reverse complement strand
ACTAAATGGGCTATTTTTGGTCAAGAATTTTCACATACAGATGAAGCAAGTCTATTTTTTCGTGAGAAAAAAGACTCAGTTTCTTATTTTAAGAATATTTTTAAAGTATTTAATGCTGTTAAGTCTGGGAAGTCAGAATATGGACTTGTTCCCTATGAAAATTCAAATAAGGGATCAATTTTTGAAACATTAGATGAATTATTTGATAGTAACGGAATTAATATTGTAGGAGCTTATGAAAAAGATATTTCTCAAAACTTATTAGCAGTTTCTAGTGCTAAGCTTTCAGATATAAAAACAGTGGTTTCTCATCCTCAAGCATTAGCGCAATCACAGAAGTTTTTACGAAAAACAATTCCAGAGGCTCAATTTTATAACCGTCGTTCTACGGTAATTGCCTCTCAAGAAGTTTTATATGATCATGATCACACAAAGGCATCTATTGGATCCAAACTATTAGCTACGAGCCTAGGATTGAAAATTTTAGCCTCAGATATGCAACAGGGAGAAAATAAAACACGATTCATTGTTATCTCAAAAGATGATAAATCACTTTTAGAAAATCCAGAGTACACAAGTTTTGTTTTTTGGTTCTCTGGTGATAAATCAGGTAATTTGGCTAAATTTTTGACATCATTAGCCGATAGAAACATCAATCTTACGAAACTTGATTCTCGTCGTGCGGGAATTGAGCATGGTGGTTATTTGTTCTTTGTTGATGCCAAAATCTCTAAAAAAGAATTTGAAAAAGTAGAACCAAAACTAAAACAACTTTGTGGAGGAATAAAAGTTTTAGGCCATTTTTAGAAATCCTTCATTAAAAAATTTGACAAGAACCGCTTAGAATTTAAACTCTCAAGGATTTTAGTTTCAAACTATATATGATAAAAGTTATTAAAAGGGCTGGCGAATCAGGAGAACGTTTATTGAAAAGGTTTTCAGGACATGTTAAATCAAGAAAATTACCACAAAAATTTCGAGCGTTGAGATATTTTGCACAAAAACCAACTCAAAAGAAACAACGTGAGATTGCTATTTCTCGAGAAGGGTATCGAGCAATTGCTAAGAAAAAGCAATACGTTACTTAAGAAATATATTCTTTAGTGATGAATAACAACAAAAATAATATCAAAAGTGTTTTAGCTTTTGGTATTTTTGAATTAAAAGATTTGGGCAATCCTGCTTTAGAAGCAGAGATTTTGTTGATGAATGTTATAGATAAAGATCGTGTTTTCTTTCGTACTAATTCTGATTATGAGTTAACAAAAGAAGAGACGGGTCTGTATAAAAAATTTATACAACAACGGTCACAATGTATTCCAGTAGCATATATAATTGCTTACAAGAATTGGGCAGGATTAAAAATTAAAGTAGATGAAAATGTTTTGATCCCACGAGATGAGACAGAGGTTTTGGTACAAGAAATAGTTAAATCACATTTATCGCCTTCCTTTAAGGAGATATTTAAAATTCTTGATATTGGTACTGGTAGTGGATGTATTTCCCTTTATTTAGCAAAAAATTTACCAGATAGTGCCATCACTTGTTTAGATATATCCGAAAAAGCCTTAAACATTGCTCAGCAAAACATTAAAGCACAAAATATAAAAGCTACACTTGTGGCATCAGATTTGTTAGAACAAATTCCAGATAACACTTACTTTGATATAATTGTGGCAAATCTTCCCTATGTTCCACAAAACTTAGAAGTCACAAAAGATTTATCATATGAGCCGTCTGGGGCGATATTTTCAGGAGATGATGGTTTAGATCATATCAGACGTTTAGCGTCCGATATTGAAGCGAAAAACATCAAATTTGGGTCTTTGTGGTTAGAGTTCCTGCCATCACAAAAAAAAGAAATAGAAAAAATATTTAAAGAATATGAAATAGAATTTTTCACAGATAGTGGGGGAGATGTGTTTTTTGCAAAGATATGTTCCTAATTTACATCTTCTCGGTGTAGATACTCTTCAACGAATATGGACAAAGAAGCCGCCACAGGAATAGAAAATATCATTCCCAAAATAGCTAAAGGAACACCTCCAATAGCACTTCCTAAAATTCCACCGATAGACAAAGCAAGCAGTGTTACCACAGCAGAGAGTCCAACAGTTCTACCAAGTACCATGGGAACAAGAACATTTCCCTCTAAGAATTGAGTAATTGCAATCAAAATTATTACAGCAACAACTAGCGTAAAAGATATATTTATCGCTATTAAAACACTTAAAATACCAGTTATAAAAACTCCAATATAAGGAAACAATTCCATTACTCCTGCTAAAAGTCCGATAGTGGCAGCATATTTCATCCCCAAGGTTAGTGACAAAATTTTCATACCAACATAAGTAAAAGCTCCAACAGAAACCATTAAAATAAACTGACCACGAAACCATTCACTTAATTTTTCTTGGATTGATCCGAATTTATCTTTGATATAAGATCTGTTTTTTGCGGGAAAAAGATGTAAGACCGATGTAGCTATTTTTTCTTGTTCAAGCAGGATGAAGAACATAAGAACTAAGGCATAAATAAAATTGAAAACTCCTTGAAATACATTTGATAGAATCGCAAAAGTTGAACCAGCAATGTTTTGCAGGTTATTCGAAATAGAAGCTAGGTTTTCAGATAAAAATTTCTGAATTTCAATAGTATTGAATTGTAGTTTTTCAAGAATAGAATCT
>CAZBBI010000143.1:0-2705 GCA_964490135.1 uncultured Candidatus Peribacteria bacterium | reverse complement strand
TAAAAAGGGTAATCCTCGTCCAATATATCGTTTGGCGATAGATACCACTAATCGAAGATTTGCTTCTGCTAGTGCTTGTTTAGCACTTAAGTCTCCTTTTTCTATTCTTTTCGCTAAAGATACTTCATCTGCGGCAGTTAAAAGATTAACTCTACCTATTTCGTTTAAGTACATTCTAACCGAATCATTTGAGATTTCAGAAAGATCAACAAATGCATTTGCTTCTTTTTCTTCTTCCTCTTCTTCTTTTTTTAAATCGTCTTCGGTTGGTTCTTCAGCTTCTATTTGGACAACTTGTCCTTCTAGTTTTTTCTTCATTCGTTCTTTCCAAATTTTCTCTTCTTTTACATCAATTACATCTACACCTAAATCCAGAAAAAGCTCATAAAGCTCATCTAATAAAATAAGATTTTCCTCTACGTTTGGTACAACTTTTAAAAGTTCTTGTTCTGTGATAAATTTTTGGTCTCGTCCTTTACTTATCAAATTTTGTACATCTTCTCCAAATTTTTTAATTCTTCTCTGAAATTTTCCAAGATTTTTAGGGGTCATATGGTAAATTATCAATAAGTAATAAACAATTACTAAAATATCCTTTGAATAACATCTAAAGGACGAATTTTGGTAAAGTTATAAGTTCATTCACGCGAGATTCTAGTTTTTAAAGAGGTTTTGTCAAATTTTTAAAATTGAGACAGAAACTCTTTTTTCGGTAAAGCGAGTAAACGAATATCTTCAATTTCATATTTCATCATCACCAAACGAGTTAATCCAAATCCAAAGGCAAATCCCTGATAAACTTCTGGATCGATATTACAGTTTTTTAAAACATTCGGATGAACCATTCCGGCACCCATAAACTCCAGCCATTTTCCTTCTTTTCCTGGAATTTCAAACCAAATATCTACCTCAAGTCCCGGTTCAACAAAAGGGAAGTATCCAGGACGAATGCGGATTTTTATGTCTTTTTTGAAAAGTTTAGCAAGCATTGTCTCTAAAACTCCTTTTAAGTGTGAGATATTAATATTTTTATCTATTAATAGTCCTTCCACTTGATAAAAGGTTGCATCATGAGTTGTATCTAACTCTTCATTCCGAAAAACTCTTCCTGGTGCAATAAGTCTCACGGGTGCACCGTATTTCAACATTGATCGGATTTGAACATCAGATGTTTGTGTTCTTAGGACAGTGTTTTTTTGTGAATCATCAGATCCTGTTTTTATCCAAAAAGTATCTTGCATATCTCGTGCGGGATGACTTTCTGGGATGTTTAGTGCATCAAAATTATTCCATTCAGTTTCTACTTGTGGACCGTCTGATATTTCAAATCCCATGGAAGAAAAAATATCTTCAATCTCTCGTTGAATTTTTGAAATAGGATGAAGGTTTCCTGAATCTAATTTTTCTTTTTTTGTTACGTCTATCCAATCTGATTTTAGTTTTTTATTTAATTCCTCTAGTTCCAAACTATCACGTTTGGATATAAACTTATTATTGATATCTGTTTTAAGTAACTGTATGGCAGGTCCAACTTCTCGTTTTTCCTCTGGATTAAATTGTTTTAGATTTTTTAATGCATTTCCTATTTTTCCTTTCTTCCCAAGAAAATCTTGAAAAAATTGAGACAGATCATCCAATGTGTTAATATTAGAGAGAGAGTTTTTAGATTCCTTACTTAGGTCATCAACCTCCGATAAAAATTCAGTAACTGTCATAATTAGAAACAAAAAAAATAGAGTAAAACTTGTTTTATATCACAAAATCGTGTAGACTATAGAGAAGTTTGTCAAAAAATAAAAAAAATAAACACAAAAAAAATGGTAAAATTTCATTTCGGTCTCGGGGGCAGTGGCAAGGATGGTGATCAAAAAGATGATAACGCTGCAACGGGTCAAGGTGGTACAACTGATGATACGAGTGTTACTCAAGATCAAAATGCAGTTGTTATAGAGGAACCTAAATCAGAAACACAACTTTCTCCAGATATAGTTTTGGATACTCCTGCTGAAATAGAGGTGCAGCCAGCAGATAATCCGTTTGCGGCTACTGAGCCAGTGGCAGAAGAAAAAAATGCAGAGGCTGTAGTAGAATCTGAACCAAAAGTAGAAGAGGTTAAACCAATAGATAATCCATTTGCGGCTACTGAGCCAGTAACAGAAGAAAAACCGGTAGAGGTTGTTGAAGAATCTGTACCAAAAATAGAATTGGTAGAAGAGGTTAAACCGTTAGATAATCCGTTTGCCCTAGAGCCAGTGGCAGAAGAGAAGCCTGCAGAGGTTGTAGAAGAACCTGCACCAAAAGTAGAACTGGCAGAAGAAGTTAAGCCAATAGGGAATCCGTTTGCAGCTGCAGAACCAGTTGTAACAGAAGAGATTATTAAAAAAGAAGAAGAATCTATATTGAAAAGTGAACCAGAAGAAGAAATTAAATCAAATCCATTTGGAGATTTAGGAGGAAATGATAATTCAGCAAGTGATGATACTAATAAAAAGGATGATGTAATTTTAAATCCATTTGGAGGTAGTATTGATGATGATAAAAAATCAGTTTCTTTTGGTAAAAATGATGATAGTCAACCTACTCATTTTGGGAATGATGATAAACAAGACAATAGTTTCTCACCAAAGAAAGAACAAGATCCATTAGCGTCTCTTGCAAATATAAAAAATGAGATAAAAGATTTTGTAGACCAACATAATGCAACC
>CAZBBI010000142.1:0-2730 GCA_964490135.1 uncultured Candidatus Peribacteria bacterium | reverse complement strand
CCATGAGTACAGAAGTTATTGTAAGGGAAGGAAAAACAGATGAAGCAATAAAAGCAGAACTGGGACTTGTTCAGGTTTTGGGACGATTGTCACTTTACATTGCCCTTATGGCGGTAGCCGGTGTTTCTGGACTTGTAGCGGATAAGTATGAGTTTGCCACGGTAATGTGGATGTCACTTTGGATACCAATATTTTCGATTATTGGAGCTACCTTTGTAAGACTTCAACAAACAAAAAAATTGGAAAAAATAAAGATTGACCATTTAGTTTGGGGTGGGGGAATTGTCTATGTTGGGTTTTCTCTTTGGATGGCTTTTTCCGATATTCCATACGGACAAGAATTTAGTTTTGCAATTTCTTTTGTTATACTAGGTGCTTTGATGTGGAGAATTTTGAGAAACTTAAGTAAATCAAAAATTAATCTTATTTTATCAACTTTGTTTGTGATATTTGTTTACCGAGCGATGCCTAGCACTGGACCAGGCTTTAGTTGGTTTGCTATAGATGAACTAGGATTTGACCCTATGTTCTTTGGAGTTTTAAAACAAACTGGGTCTGTTATTGGAGTTGTAGCTTTATGGCTTATGGCAGATTGGATGATAAAGCAATCTGTAACAAAAATTTTTACTGTTTTGGTAATTTTAGGAAGTATTTTAATGATTCCTGATTTGATTTTATATTATGGAATACATGAGCAACTAGGTTTATCTGCACGTTTTGTTGCGTTAGCTGATACAGCCCTGGAAAGTCCTTTAGCAAATTTATCTATGATTCCGATGTTGGCCCTTATAGCTTATCATGCACCAGCCCAAAGTCGTGCTACTTGGTTTGCGGTGGCGGCTTCTATGATGAATTTGTCTTTGACCGCAAGTGCACTTGGAACCAAATATTTAAATAAAATATTTCTAGTGACTCGTGAGATAAAAGATGAAACAGGCGAAATCATAACTATGGCAGATTACTCTAATTTAGGAGACTTGATGATAATGGTAGCAGTTATTGGTTTTGTTTTACCTTTAGCTATGATATGGTTATTTCTGAAGGATAGAGAAGTGAAAACTAACTAACGTAATATGAAAAAAAATATTAATTACGAATCGAAAAAGGACGAATTTAAACGAATTTTGATGATTACAGTATTATCTATTCTGGGATTTATTTTATTAATTGTCTTATTAGGTGTTTATAAGTTTAATTTCACGAATGATGATATTTATACAACAAATGATCAGGGGGAAATAGTACCAATTGATGAGGTAGAAAAAACAAACTAAAAACCATTAGTATCAGAGTCAGATATGCCAGTTATATGTACTATGGATGCAATGGCTTGTCCAGATGGTACTTATGTTGGTCGTAGTGGTCCTAATTGTGAATTTAAATGTCCATAAATACAGTACAAATCGGTTCAATAAAAATGGGTAAAGATTACCCTATTGTTATTCAGTCTATGACCAATACTGATACTTCTGACATTAAAGCAACCGTGGCTCAGATTTTGGAATTATATAATGCTGGATCAGAAATAGTAAGGATTACGGTTAATGATGAAGCAGCGGCAAAGGCTGTACCTGAGATTGTAAAAAAAATTAAAGGATCAATAGCCATCCAAAACTCTCCTACAAGGGGAAGCGAAAAAAATATACCTGCAATAGTTGGAGATTTTCATTTTAACGGGAATATTTTGTTAAAAAAATATCCAGAATGTGCTAAGTCCCTAGATAAATATCGAATAAATCCAGGTAATGCCAGTGATGAAAATTTCCGAGAAATGATCGAAATTGCGATAGCAAATGATAAAGTTGTTCGTATTGGAGTTAATGGAGGAAGTTTAGACCAGAAAATTTTGGATAGGTTGATGGAAGAAAATTCCAATAAAACATCAGAATTATCTGCAGATGAAGTTTTTATTAAAGCAATGGTAGAATCAGTATTAAGTTCTGCTCGCTTAGCTGAAAGTTATGGTCTACCAAAAAATAAAATTGTGATTTCTGGAAAAGTTTCAGAAGTTAATCAAATGATAAGTGTTTATGAGAAATTAGATAAAAAATCTGATTATGTCCTTCACCTAGGTCTTACTGAAGCTGGAGGAGGAGACTATGGGATTATTTCTAGTTCGATTGCACTTGGGACATTACTTCAAAAGGGGATAGGCAACACAATTAGAGTTTCTTTGACTCCTACACCAGAAACATCACGAAGTAAGGAAGTTGAAGTTTGTAAGATAATTTTACAATCTCTTGGACTCAAAAATTTTCGTCCTAAAGTAACATCTTGTCCTGGATGCGGAAGAACTACTAGTACTTTTTTTCAAAAACTAGCTCAGAATGTTAACAAAAAAATTGATGAAAATATTGAAGATTGGTTACTGAAATATCCTGGAGTAGAGGATTTAAAAATTGCAGTAATGGGATGTATTGTAAATGGACCAGGCGAAGCCAAGTATGCTGATATTGCGATAGCATTACCCGGAAAGATGGAAAAACCAACATCTCCTGTTTATATTAATGGGAAGCTGTTTAAAAACCTCAAAGGAGATGATATTGAAGAAGAATTTTTAGAAATATTGGAGAGGTATATTGAGAGGCGGTTTGCGATCCCTCCAAAGCGGGATAAGCTCAACTACGCTGCTCGCAAGCTTGCAGAGTCTCACTCAAAAACTTAAAAAATCATCGACAGTAGCAGTTGTCTGAGGAGCTGAAGGTGATTTTTTCGTGCCTCCTTTTTTTA
>CAZBBI010000141.1:0-2770 GCA_964490135.1 uncultured Candidatus Peribacteria bacterium | reverse complement strand
TGTTGTTTCTCGAGTTTTTTCTTTTTCTGGTTCTGTCTCTTCTCCCTTCTTTTTAAATAATTCCTTAACCATATTCCATGTTATAGGAATTCTAGAGAATTCATGTCCTGCTACCGATCCACTAAGTTCTGGATCATCATTTATAATTCTATCCTTAGAATCTACCGAATTCTCAAGTAATACAAGATTTGTACAATCTGATTTAATTAAAAAACTAATTGTTTTTTCTGATCGAACTTTTTTACCATTCACTTCTTTATATTGAGAAACTTTTGCCCCCTTAACTAGCCAGGCTCCTTCTTGGAAATTTTGTTTTTCAAATTTATCAGCTTCCTTTCTGTTATTTGCTATTATCGGTAAACACTTGATCTGTTTTATCTACAAATTTAGCATTACCTACAGCCTCTAATAATTCATTTGTATCAAGGAAGTATCCAGTATGAGATGCAAGAGAATCCAATATACGAGTTGTAACAAATTGTTCTCCGCCATTCTTTTTACCATAATCAACTTTTGTTGTTCCTAATTTTTCGCTAAGTTTTGTTGCTTCCTTAATCGCACTTAAATCTGTCCCAAAAGCTTCAGCATTTACAGGATTAACTATATTAACTTCACTATCGCCTAGTCTCTCTTGAGCTTGTTCGTTATTAACTTTTTGCAGGTAATCTCTATATTCATCTAATCCTCCAATAGCGATCTCTCCTACATTTTTTACCCATTCTCTAAAATCTTCATCCTTAAGTAGATCATTCAAATCTTCTTTACTTTGAGAATTAAAATATGAATTTATCATATCTTCTACATTCTTCATAGCTGGATAATTACTCAAAACATCTTGAGCCCCATCAAATTGATCTAAAAATCCAGATACAGCTTTTTGATATTGATTAATTTCTTCTGTCTCCCCCTCTTCTAGCTTATTAATATCAATTTGTTTTTGTAATTTTCCTTGATACTTTGAGTACTCATTAACGTAATTATAAAGATCAGTTATTTCTTCTACAGCAGCAATACGTCCTCTTTCTGCTTTAGAAACATTATAACCTTTTACAACTTCACCATTTTTATTTTCGACACCATTCAAACTGTTAATTCTTTCTTGTGATTCTTTTGGAAGTTTTCTAAACTTAATTTCTTTAAGCTCATTATTTGTTTTTTCATAAATAGTAAAATTTTTATCATTTATTTTTTGGGATCCTGATTCCTCCTGTTTTATGTAATAAGTAGTATCACCTTCCCCCATGTCATCACCCCATTTAAATCCTATCTCAATCAAATTACCACTAGTTAACTCTACATCTTTTACTTTATAATCTTCATCTAATTCTTTTTTCGCTAAGTCTTTTATTAATTCTAAAGCATTTGCTTTTTCCGTATTCGTAGAATCTTCGTTTTTAAGTACATCAAGTGATTCATTAAAAGAATCATAATCCTCACTATCGGAAAAAAGTCGTTCATTACCGAAAAGCCATAAAAACCCAAGATCATATGAATCTCTTCGCAAAACATCTGCTTTTTCTAAACCCAAATTACCATTATTTTTAATAGTTACTCCTAATTTCTCAAGAAGAGGTTTTAACTCTTCTACTCTTTTATTTAAAAGAGCTACTTGCCTTTTATCCTGTGGAGACTCTGGTTGCTCTAAGCTAGATGCGTTACGCATAAGAGTGTATCCAGTAGCTTCAATTTCAGACAAAGTCTTCCAATTTTCCTCATGTTGCTTTGTATATGATAGTTCAGATTCTACATTAACTATTTTATCCATTTCATTTACACCTGGAAGTGCTACTAGATTTTTTATAGCTGGAATTTTAACCCAGGTAAGTGCAATATCAGGATTTCCCAAAAGTGTAGTTAAAACAACTAACGCTATTTCCTTATTAAATTGTACTTTATTTTGAGTAAAATGATCATCCGTATCAAATGCCTCCTGTGCATTAGCCCATTTTTGCAAAAGATTTTTATTTTCCATTAGTTTATCTGCTCTTGTTTTAACAACTGTTTTAAATTCTTCCATCTGTGAGTCTTCTAGTCCTACCTCTTCAAGATCACTTGCTAGTTTTGTATCCATTCCCACAACTTTTTTGACAATCGATTCAATAATTCCAATCACCCCTCCTTCAAAAATACGACCCTCTACATGTGATTGCAGAACGTTATAAATTCCTTCTTCTCCAAAAAGTTTTTCAAACCTTTCATTAATATCAGTAACTCCTTCATTCGCTTTTTTTATAGCTTCCGTAGATTCATCTGAAACATATAGTCCATTAATTCTCATACCATCTCTTGTTTTTTTTGTTTTTTTCCCTGTTTTAATATTTGTTTCAGCTTCTGCTGCAGTAGTTACTGGAGCGGAATCAATAGCTTGTTCTAATGAGTTTAATTCTCCATCTACGACAACTTCTTGTAATTGTTCTTCCTCTTTTTTTACATCTAAATAAGTTTGTGTTTGTTCTGGATTTTTAATCATATCTAAAACCTTTTCCCAAGTACCGCCATTTGCCGTAGCTTCACCATCTGGATTCTTCATTCCAACATACTGGTTTTGAAACTTTTTCAATGCTGCCATAGACTTTGGTCCCATCAAATAATCCTTTCCTTTTTTCGCCTCCTTTTCACCAATAACTCCTTTTCCGGGATAAATACCATTCAAAAACTTAATCAACACATCAGCTGCTCCTCCCCTTGATCCATTACCAACTGTGCTTTTCATTGCCTCAGTAACTTCTGGCTCTTTTGGTAAATTATCTAATAGAAGTTCATTTGAAGC
>CAZBBI010000140.1:0-2804 GCA_964490135.1 uncultured Candidatus Peribacteria bacterium | reverse complement strand
TTAAAACAGAAAAAGAACAGAGAGATAGGCTGGAAGTGGCAAGGAATTTTTCAAAAAAAAGATAAGAGAAAATCTAAATAAATATTTAGCGATTAATTAGACATTACCTAAGATAGGATTATATGATTTTATTAGAAAACAGAAAAGTCCGATTTGATTATGAGATTATAGAATCCCTAGAAGTAGGGATGGTGCTTTTTGGATGGGAAGTGAAATCATTAAAAAAAAAAAATGCCAATATGAAATCGGCTTGGGTGCAAATAAAAGACGGAGAAGCTTTTTTAAAAAACTTAAAAATCGCTATGTGGAGATTTAGCCAAGAAGAGCAAAATCCTCTTCGGGAACGGAAACTATTACTGCATAAAAATGAGTTGATAAGACTTGTTTCAAAGGTAAAAGAGAAAAATTTAACGATTGTTCCTTACAAAATTTATCTAAAAAAAGGACGCATGAAATGTGAAATTTGCTTAGTAAAAGGGCGAAAAAAATATGAAAAACGCCAAGTTCTTAAAGAACGAGACCAAAAAAGAGAAGCACAAAAAATGATGAAGAGATTTTAAATTTATTGTGTCTTACCCGGAACGCCAAGATCAACACCAGCCGTGAATTTATTGGAAACAAACACGTATTGTTGTGTGATGTTTTTAGCTACCATCTGTTTTGTTGTATTTATTTTCGCTACAAATTCTTGAGTCTGTAATCGTGCCAACTGAACATCAAGTTGTTCGGTTTGTTGTGAAAGTTGAGAATTTTGCTCAACAAGCTTAGACAACGTATACCCTCGCAAAGCAAGATTATTCATTAAAAAAAGCTGAAAAATAAAAAGCCCAATAGCAATAGACCCTAGGAAAATTAAAAGGATTTTTCTCGTCTGATTCACTACCAAAGATAGGTGAAATCTTTTTTTTCTAACTCGTTGGGTCATTAATTGAATTTTAGAAGAAAAAAAAGGCAAAGCAAGAAATTTTTGATGATTTAGTGTGTAAAAAACCAAACATTGTTTTATTTTTTATTTCACTAACTTTGAAGCAATAAACCCTGCAGCAACAGCATCTTCTTTTGTCTGAAAGAAACGACGATGTTCCACAGCGGTTCCACGAGCGGGATAAGTGTAAGTAGGATAGAATTTCTTTGTTTTGCCGTTCCCTAAATAACTAAATTTTCTTAATTCTAGATCATTTTTGGTAGGGATCTGTCCCAAAGGGATTTGTCCAAATTCTTTGTTTTCTAGTTTGTTTTTACCAGACCAAACAATATTTACGTCACCCACTGTTTCGAAATGTAAGAGATCGTCTTCGAATTTTGTGAATTTTATGAGAGGTGAAATTTTTAATGATTTTTGTTTCACCAGAGGAGCCAAATATTCTAATGTTCCGAAATTACCAACCAAAAATCCAATAATACTAGAAAAAAGAACCAGTAAGGTTGTTTTGAATTCAGAAGAAAATTTAATAGTTGTAATCATAGGTTTGGTTGCCAAGGTTATGAACTATTCCTCGCATTTCTAGTAAAAGCAAAGTAGAAGAAATAACACTGTTTTCTAGTGAACATAGATTATAAATGTCATCAATATGGAGCTTACTCCTGCCGTCAAAGACTTGTAAAATGATTCTGTCTGTGTCGGAAAGAGGAAAATCTTTTCTTGTTTCTTTTGTGATTTTATGATGGTGGAAATTCAATGTTTCTATAATGGAGGCTCCGGATAAAGCTAGATGTGCAGCTCCATCACTGATTAATTGATTAGTTCCTTCTGAAGTTTTTGAGAAAATTTCACCAGGAACAGCAAAAACCTCACGGCCCATTTCATTGGCAAGTCTAGCAGTGATAAGCGTTCCAGACCGTTTTGCTGCTTCAATTAATATTGTTCCTCGAGAAAGACCCGCAACAATTCTGTTTCGTACAGGAAAATTTTCAGGACGGCCCCCCGTTCCTGGTAAATATTCTGAAATAATCGCGCCTCGATTTTCTGTCAAAATTCTTTCTCCTAAATTTTTGTTTCGCTTGGGACAAATTTCATCAATTCCATTACCCAGTACTCCAATCGTTCTACCGCCATTATCTAAAGCAATTTGATGGGCAAGTCCGTCAGTGCCATAGGCCAACCCCGAAACGATAGTAATATTTTCTCGAACAATATCTTCTAAAATGAAATGCGCTGCGCGTTTGCCATATGGAGATATTTTTCGAGATCCAACTACGGAAATAGACGGAAAATCAGTTTCCAAAATCTCACCTCGCACAAATAGAAGAACAGGAGGGTTGTGTATGTTTTTTAGTGACAAAAATAAGTCTGAACTGTCACATACAATCACAGAAGCATCACATTTTCCCAATAATTCTATTTCTTTTTTCGGGTTTGTTTTAGTGCGATCAGTGAAAAACTTTTCGATAACCTTTTTTTCTAAGCCAGCTTGTTGCCAGTCACAGATAGAAGCTTTAAACGCTTTTTTGAAATCATTTTTGAAAAAAGTTTTCAAATATTTATATCTTTTTTGCGTAAGATTGATACAGCGATGAATGGCGACTAAATAAGGCGTTTGGTCTGTTTTTTGTTGAGACATTCACATTAAACATACCCCTCTTAGTAGCACCTTCAAGGGGAGAAATTAATAATAACTTAATTTAATTAAATATTAGTATTTAGTCAGTATTCGAAAACCAATAAATAATGTGAAAGAATGTTTAATAAAAAAGAGCAAGCTTAAAGAGTTTGAGAAATCTTGATTTTCTTCTAAAATAACACGATATTTATTTTGCATATTTAATGAAAGATTTACCTATGAACTCACAGTTTGATTCGTTTA
>CAZBBI010000139.1:0-2814 GCA_964490135.1 uncultured Candidatus Peribacteria bacterium | reverse complement strand
AATTAGACAAAGTAGAAGAAACATTGAATTTCTTAAAAGAAGCTATGTCTAGCGTCGAAAAAAGCAGAAAAGTTTTTGAAGAAACACTTACAAAATTATTCACAAAAATGAACAATTTTGGTCAAGAAGCAGTAGATATTGACGTAATGCATGATATTGAAAAAATCTGGGACAAAGCTAAAAAAGCATTAAGCAAAAAAGATTTTGAATTATTAGAAACAAACGTCACTAATCATGTTAAATCAATAACTAAATAACGAATATTTTTTTCTTTATTGTATTATTATTTTTTCTAGCTAAGTTTCAAAGCTGTTAATTACATAATGATACAAATGATAAAAACATTAAATTATTTTTCGGATTGGACTCAAATAAAAAATGATATCCTCTCTGGACTTACTGTCTCACTAGCCCTGGTTCCAGAAGCTGTTGCTTTTTCGTTTGTTGCCGGAATTCATCCTCTTATTGGGATTCATGCTGCCATACTTATCGGATTTTTTGCTGCTATTCTTGGTGGACGCCCCGGGATGATATCTGGAGCAACTGGAGCACTTGCCGTTGTAATGGTAAGTTTAGTCGCTCAACATGGAGTCGAATACTTATTTGCAGCTGTTGTTCTTATGGGACTTTTTCAAATACTTGCAGGAGCTTTTCAATTAGGAAAATTTGTTCGTTTCATTCCTCATCCGGTAATGCTTGGATTTGTAAATGGTCTGGCTATCATCATCTTCCTTTCTCAGTTAGGGATGTTCAAAATAGGTGAAACATGGATGACAGGAATGGCATTAATAACAATGCTTGGATTTGTGTCACTCACTATGGCTGTTATTTTATTACTCCCACGACTTACAAAAGCAGTTCCATCATCACTTGTTGCGATCGCTCTGGTAACCACTATTGTTACTTTTTTGGGAATTGAAACTGGTACTGTAAAGGATTTTATTATAAACATGGGTGGAGATGGATTCTCTGGAAGTTTACCTAAATTTCATATTCCGATAGTGTCTTTTTCACTAGAAACACTCCAAATCATCTTGCCTTATTCTTTGATTCTTGCCGCTATCGGACTCATTGAGTCACTTATGACACTTACTCTTATCGATGAAATTACTGAAACACATGGTAATTCTAATCGAGAATGTTTTGGACAAGGAGCTGCCAATATCATTACTGGATTTTTTGGCGGAATGGGAGGTTGTGCCATGATTGGACAAAGTATGATCAATATTGATTCTGGAGGAAGAAACCGACTTTCAGGGATTGCTGCAGCACTTTTTCTTTTAGCTTTTCTTTTATTCGCAGCACCACTTATTGAAATGATACCGCTTGCTGCACTTGTCGGTGTAATGTTTGTAGTTGTATTTAAAACTTTTGCTTGGGGAAGTTTGAGAATAATCAATAAAGTTCCAAAGACTGATATTTTTGTAATAGTATTGGTAACCATTGTAACAGTCCTAACTGACTTAGCTATTGCTGTTGCCTGTGGTGTTATTGTTTCTGCGCTAGTTTTTGCCTGGCAAAAAGCACAACGAATTGATGTTGTAGTTTCTAAAAAAGGAGACAAAAAATATTATGCAATACAAGGTCCATTATTTTTTGCATCCACAACTTGTTTCCAAAAATTATTTGATTTTAAAAATGATCCAAAACAAGTAATTGTTGATTTCAAAGATTCTAGAGTATGCGATCATTCTGCCCTGGAAGCGATCAATACTCTAACTGACCGATACAAAAAACAAGGTAAAAAGATAACTTTAGTTCATCTAAGTGCCGACTGTCGTCAACTCTTGAAAGATGCCGGAAATATGATTGTCGTCAATATAGACGATCCCGAATATACGGTATCAACTCATTAATATGCTAGAGCAAAGAAAGAAAAAAATTATAAATGGACATTTGATATAAAACTAGTTATTTTTTGAGAGTATTTTTTTATCTTTGTTCTTATGGAAATTATTATCGGATTTATTGCCAATACACAGAAACCAAAATTTTTAGGAATTCTTTCGACCACTTATTCTATTATTGTTACAAATAAAAGAACTATTTTTGCAAAAATTGATTCAAAGCTTTTAAAAGAAGCAATGAAAAAAGTTATTGAAAAAGCAAAAGAAGAAAATAAAGGATATTTTGCCAAAATAAAGATGCAAATGGAAGCGATGAAATCCTATCCAAAAAAATACATGAAAATGACACCAGCAGAAATTTTAGCCGAAACACCCGACAATTTTGTTATTGATCACAATCAAGTAAAAAAAATAAAAGTTAATTATTCTTATAGAGAAGTTGATAAAGGAGATGGAGAATTTCAACCAGAAACACTAACTTCTATTAAATACAAAACAAATGAAAAATCTTTTAAATTTAAATCATCTGAGGATTTAAGAAAAGATTTTGAAAAATTATACGAAGGTTTGGTTCCTCTTGCTTAAGTACCCGTTCTATTTCTTGAAATTAGTTACAATGATTCAAACAATTCGTTTTCTTTTTTTATTTGGGATCCTAGGATTCCCTGCTGTGTTTGCAGCGGAGTTTAGTACCCATGATGCGAAAACAGTTGAAGATCCTTTGTTTATTGAGATTACTGATGAGATTTATTCTTATAACCCGGTTAATGTTACCGTTCATATCAATGATCAGGTTACAAAAGATGAAGCGAATTTTATTGCTATCAACCCCTACAATAGCTTGATATATCAAACAACAGGGAATCCTGTACAAAATGCGTCTGCTGGAGAATTTCGTGGGGCGATGAAATATAATGGAGAAGATTCAATCTCAGACGCATTTTGTACAGGATTCCCTGTTGTTTGA
>CAZBBI010000138.1:0-2815 GCA_964490135.1 uncultured Candidatus Peribacteria bacterium | reverse complement strand
GTCTATACCGTTTTATATGAGTTCAGAAAAATTAACATTAGATAGGAGTTCATATTATTTTGAAAAAAAATCTATTGAAACTATTTCTGGAGAAATTACTGATTGGGAAAATAAAATAAAATCTAATAAAAAAATATTAGTAAAATTATCAAAAATAAAACCAAAAAGATATTATGCTGAATTAGATTCTGATGTTGATGAATCAGCTAAGGCTGATGATATAGTGTTTGAAGGAGAAATTATTTCAGATGAATTTGGTAAATTTGTAATAAATTTTACTACACCGGAAAAGGCTGGTAATTATGAGCTGACATTTCTGAGTATCGATGGAAAAGAGAGAAAAACAGAAATTTCTAAAATCTTTTGGATTCCTGGGGTAGATGATAAAAACATCAGATTAAAAGATGAAAATAAAATTTTACCATTAATTTTAGATAAAGAAACTTATGAAGTAGGCGAGGATGTTGAAGTTTTTATGCCACATTCCCAGTGGGAAATTACTTCTGCGAGAGCTACCCTTGAAAGAGGCGAGATACTTACAGAACTTCCTGTTAATTTAAATAATCAAACCATTACCTTTAAAACAGAAGAATGGATGGTTCCAAATGTATATGTTTCAGTTATATTAGAAGGAAAAGATGAAAACAATAATCCCCAAATAAAATGGGGAATTGCTGATATTCCAATTATAAATACAAGCCAAAAATTAGATATTGATATAATTCCTGATAAAAAAACGTATAAACCAGGAGAATCAGCTTCATTTGAAATTAAAACTAAAGCAGGCGGTGAATATATACCAGCAGAGCTGACAGTTATGATCGTAGATGAAACTTTATTATCATTGAAATCACGGCAAAAAAGTGACCTGTTAAAAGTATTTTTAGCTCGCTTGCCATTAGGTGTTTCACTTAGTAACACTATTGCAAATTTTATTTCTCAAGACCAAATTAATGCGATAACAAAACAAATAAAAAATATGGAACTGATTGATCCAAATGATGATCAGGTAGTTGAACAAGAAATGATGATGGACTCTATGGCTGCTCCAATGGCAGTAAGAAGTTTGGGGGCGATGAGAACAAAAAGTATGGCTGTTTCAGGCATGTTAAATGAGTCAGTAGAAGACTCCAATGCTGGTGGAGAAGCTTTAGTTGCGACTCCTCGTGATAATTTTCAAGATACAGCGAAGTTTATTGGGAAAATTTATACAGACAGTGATGGTACAGCTAATTTTGATTTCGAACTTCCAGACAACTTAACTACTTGGAATATTTATATTGTTGGTCATACAGAAGATAATAATTTTGGATCAACGGATGCTTCAATAAAAACAAAATTACCATTACTTATTTCTGAATTAGTTCCAAACTTCTTTCAAATTGGAGATGAAGTGGAAGTTGGGGTATTGATTCGTCGTGACACGGAAGATATCCCTTCTGAAATGGTTGAAGTTACATTACAACTACCTGAAGGATTTACGACTCCAGCAAGAACTAAAGAGATAGAAATTTCAGAAGAGGGTAGAGTATTTTTCCCGTTAACTATTGTTGGGGAAGATTATGATATGAGAGAAGATTATCATAAAGTTAAATTTGGATTTACTGTTAAAGGTAAATCTTCAAAACTTACTGATGGGATTACGCTTGAACGGAAATTATTTCCGCCAAAAGTTACTTTAACAGCTGCTGAATTTTTGAGAGTTGAAATAGAAGAACTATTAAAAATTAAACCAGATTTAGAACGGGCAATTACTTCAAAAGTTATAGTGAAAGTATTCTTGTCTTTAGCTGAAAAACTTGGAACATTGGTAGATGTTGCAGATACCAGAAATTACGGATGTGCGGAACAACGGTTTAGTCATTCTACCGCGATATTGATGCAAAAAGACTTTGATAATAAAATTGGTAGAAAATCCAAACCAATAAACAGTTCATATTTAAAAAAGAATAAAGATTATATAGAGAAAGCATTTATTAGTGATGGGGGATTTGCGTTTTGGAAACACGAAAGTTCTGCTAGTTTTTGGGTAACTACGCAAATTTTAGAATTTGCTGATTTATGGAAAAAATATAACGCTGAAATTGATCCACAAAAGATAAAATTATCACAAAAATGGTTAAAAAAAGAGTTGCTAAAAAAATGCGACAAAAAAGATGATTGGAAAAATTGTTTTTCAGATACTACCAGACAAAATGCCGCTTATGTATTAGCTAGAGCAAAAAGTAATTATATCTCCTCACGGGATTTGAATCAGTTATCTAAATATACTCATTCATTGGAATCAAAAATTTGGTGGTTAAAAACAGCACGAATATTAAAATCATTAAATATATCATTATTAAAAAGTGATGAAAAACTAATAGAATCTTTTTGGACAGAAATTGAGTCTCATTTGAAAGCTAGGGATAGGTATGTTTTCTGGGAAGAAGATAAAGATTATTGGAGTTTTTATTCACAAAACGAAAGATTAACTTCTTTAGTTTTTGAAGAAATTTTATTCGAAAATAAGTTAGAAAATCATAAACATAAAATTGCTAGATATCTCTCAGAGGCAAAAATAAAAGATCTTTCTGGTAATACAGCTTTACGACTTCTTCAATCACTTGGTAATTATGCTAAGGAAAAGGAATCCAAAAGTATTGGATCAGAGTATTATGTTGGTGTAATTGATTCAGATGTATTGGAAGAGGGAACTTTGGAAAATTTAGATAGTGAGTCTGAATTTATAAAAGATGTAACAGGTGATTCTGAATTTAAAGGTTTAACTTTTAAACCAAAAAATCAAAAACAATTTTATGGTTTAAAAGTTAAA
>CAZBBI010000137.1:0-2839 GCA_964490135.1 uncultured Candidatus Peribacteria bacterium | reverse complement strand
TATTGGTCATTACCACCTAATTCAAGATCAGTATTCATAGGAATAGAATCATATCCTTGCATAAGTGGATAAAAAAATTCAACTAAATTTATTTCACGTCCATCAGCGATTCTTTTTTGAAACATATCCCTATCTAACATTTTTGAGACAGTGAAATTACCAGCTATTTCTAAAATCTCTTCAAAATTTAACTTAGAAAGCCAATCATGATTGTGGAAAATCTCACATTTATCGATATCAAGAATAAGTCCCGCTTGTTCTAAATATCTTTCAGAATTTTTTTCTATATCTTGATCGGTTAAAACTTTTCTAGTTTTATCTTTACCAGTTGGATCTCCAATTTTAGCAGTAAAATTTCCAAATAAAAAACAAATCTGATGACCTAATTTTTGGAAATCTGCCAGTTTTTTTAAAACAACAGCATGTCCTAATGTAAGGTCAAAACCAGTTGGATCAATCCCAAATTTTATTCTTAATTTTTTTCCTGATTTTAGTTTTTCTTCTAAGTCTTTCTTAATAACTATATCTGAAACTCCACGAGTAAGTATTTGATCTGTAATATTGTTCATAATTTTTTGTAAAAATTTTATTAAAGTATAAGAAAATGAGATAAATTGTAAAATTTCTAAAAAAAAATATTATAATATTAGTGAAATTCCTTATAAAACGTTTTCCTAAGGTTGATTTTTCGACAATATATCAAGAATTTATTTATTGGTTTGGTCTTGGTATTTTTTTATACACAATTGGAAAATTTTTAGATTATAGGATTTTTAATTTTTTTGCACCCCTAAGAAACCAACTCTTAGATAGAATTATTATATTTTCTACAGAACGTTTACTTTATATTGTTTTAGGTATTTTTGCGTTAATAATGTTCTATAGAATTTGGAAAAGCATAGATCATCAAACAAAAATGATCCCAGCTTTTTTTGCTGTAATTACTACAGGGATTATTACATATATTTTAAAATCATTTTTTGAAATACCTAGACCATATATAAGTATGTCACTAGAACCATTAGTAGAAGCTAGTAGTTTTTCTTTTCCATCGGGACATACTGCTACTGCATTTGCATTACTTATACCATTCTGGCGAGTTTCTAAAATACTTGGTGTTTTGTGGATGTTTTTTGCTTTATTTATGGGGTTTTCTCGTGTGTACGAGATGGTTCATTTTCCTTCAGACGTGGCAGGTGGTATTTTTTTAGGAGGAATTATTGGAGCAATATTTTCGCATCCTGAGATAAAAAAATGGCTTAAAATTTTATGGGAAAAAAA
The DNA here is from genome assembly GCA_964490135.1 of uncultured Candidatus Peribacteria bacterium. Classification (GTDB taxonomy): domain Bacteria; phylum Patescibacteriota; class Gracilibacteria; order UBA4473; family UBA4473; genus JALWQU01. The sequence goes on along the minus strand of CAZBBI010000137.1, from coordinate 1,558 downwards.
TTTAGAATTTAGAAGACAATCTTTTCATTTTATATTTGGGATACTTTGTGTTTTTACACACTGGAGAAATATATTAAATATTTGGGAAATAGCGATATTCCTTGTTATTGGACTTATAATTTCTTTTTTCTCACAACACAAAAAACCAAAATTTTTAACAAAAACACTTAATATATTTGATAGACCAAGAGATAAAAAGTTTCCAGGAAGAGGTGCCTTTTATTTTTTATTAAGTGTTTTTCTTTGTTTTTTATTATTCCCAACAAAAATAGCGTATGCAGCTATTTTAATTTTATCGGTAGGAGACAGCTTAAATCATCTTTTTACTAAAAAACTACAACACATTGTTCGGATCCCATGGAATAAAAGAAAAAATATTTCAGGAGTAGTACTGGGAATAGCACTTGGTACTTTTTCAGCGCAATTTTTTGTACCAATTCTTCCTGCGTTTATAGCTTCCACTATTGCCTTATTAGCAGAAACCTATCCTGTTAAAATTGGAAAAGTTTTTATTGATGATAATATATTTGTTCCACTTATAGCTGGAGGAATTTTAATGGTTTTAACTTAATATAAAAAAAAACGCCTTAAGAAAGGTGTTTTTATTTTTTGGTGGGTTGGGAGAGGATTGAACTCTCGGCCAACTGGTTAAAAGCCAGATGCTCTACCACTGAGCTACCAACCCATGTCGTTGTCGATGACTACATTCTTTTCGTGAACTCACTTCGTTCGTTAACCTTAAGAATTACGTCATCTCCTCCTCTTCTCAAAAATAGGCTTCATTTTCTACTTCATTATAATTTTTGAGAGAGCTAAATCTTTCGATTTAGTTTAATTTGGTGGAGCCACAGGGATTCGAACCCTGGACCTCCTGCTTGCAAAGCAGATGCTCTAGCCAGCTGAGCTATGGCCCCAAATTTATTGCGAATTTTAATTTATTAAAACATTTACTAAACGCCAAACATTGGCCCGAAAAATGATAACAAAAGAGGCTGCAAACCTCCCATTGCCCACATAAAGGACAGGATTGTTAAACCTAGACCAAATACTTTTATAAAAGTGTAAGTTCCACCCTGAAGAAATAATTTTTCAGCAAAATCAATCTCTCCGGTGTATTCTACAATTTTATTAGAATAGATAATCATAAGAATTCCCAATGGAATCAAAAACCAAGCAAACATTTTAATTAAATAAATTAAATCGAAAAGAACGCGAACGCCATCAAATCTTATAAATGAATTATATTTTGTCAAAATTTTTTATTAAAGGAATAGTTTATAATACTTTTCTTGAGAAAATCTTATATTTGTGATATTATAAGAAGATGAAAAAAACATTTGTGATATTTTTATTTGGAATTTACTCTTTTTTTTCTATAGGGAGTATATTTGCAGATGCTGGAGAAATTCAAAACACCGACGGAACGGCGTATGACACGGTGGCAAAAGAAACAATTACCGCAAAAGAAAATGGAGCATCTTCATCATCTACAACAGGAAAATTAAAATTTCCCAGTAAAGATAAATATGATTCTATTATTAAAGAAAATGTTATAAGT
>CAZBBI010000136.1:0-2842 GCA_964490135.1 uncultured Candidatus Peribacteria bacterium | reverse complement strand
TGTTTAGAAATATCATCTACCGCTTCATCTGGATATTCTTTTTTCTTTTCATCCCAGCAAGATAAAATGTAGTTTTGCAAACTTTCAATCATTTCATCCCGATGATGAAATTCTTTAATTTCATCAAGAGATATAGAATTTTTTTCTGGTTTATGAATCTGATTTATAGCCTCATATATTTCTTTGGTGTTCCATGAAGCGTTAAATTCAAGACTAAGTGCGTGAGATTCTACGATTTGAGCTACAAGATCTTTTATTAATTCCTCGGTATCTTCTAAAATAAGTTCTGATCCTAATAATTTTTGTCGTCGAGCATATATTTTTTCTCGGTGAATATTCATTACATCGTCGTACTGAACAACATGTTTTCGAGAATCAAAATGAAACCCTTCGATTCTTTTTTGTGCACTTTCAACAGAATTTGAAATCATGCGATTTTCTATAGATTCATCTTCTGGAAGACCGAGTCTTTCCATCATAGAAGCCATTTTGTCTCCACCAAATCGTCGCATCAGATCGTCAGACATAGAAACATAGAATTGTGAAGATCCATGATCTCCTTGTCGTCCAGCTCGTCCTCGAAGTTGATTATCAATTCGCCTGGATTCGTGTCGCTCTGTACCAAGTATAGCTAACCCGCCTAGATCTTTTACTCCTTCACCTAATTTGATATCAGTTCCTCGTCCGGCCATATTGGTCGCAATTGTTACACTACCTTTTTGTCCGGCATTACTAACAATTTCAGCTTCTCGTTCATGTTGTTTAGCGTTCAAAACTTCATGCTTAATTCCTTCAGATTTAAGCATTTCAGAAAGAGCTTCTGATTTATCGATATTAATCGTACCAATAAGTACTGGCTGACCTTTTTCATTTAGTTTTTTAACTTCACGAGCAAGCGCTTTGAATTTTCCAACTTCATTTTTAAAAATTTTATCAGACAAATCCATTCTTTGGATAGGTTGATTTGTGGGAATTATAATCGTGTCTAGTTTATAAATTTTAGCAAATTCTTCCGCTTCAGTTGCGGCTGTACCAGTCATACCTGCCAGCTTAGTGTAAAGTCGGAAATAATTCTGGAAAGTGACAGTAGCTAAAGTTTTCGATTCTCGTTGAATCTCAACATTTTCTTTGGCTTCTAACGCTTGATGTAATCCATCGGAGAAGCGTCTTCCTGCCATAAGTCTTCCAGTGAATTCATCGACAATAATTACTTTACCGTCCCGAACAACATAGTCTTGATCTTTTATCATTGCTATGTTTGCTTTGAGAGCATTTTCTACATGATGTACTTCATCAAATCCTGCTTCAGTAAAAATATTATCAACCCCAATAAGTGATTCTAATTTTGAAATTCCTTCTTCTGTAAGAGTTACTTGTTTGGATTTTAGGTCAATATTGTAATGACTATTTTCCTTTAATTGTGGAATTATTTGTGAATAAGTAGCATATTTATCAGTTGATTCATCAGCTGGAGCCGAAATTATAAGTGGAGTCCTCGCTTCATCGATCAAAATTGAATCAACTTCATCGACAATAGCATAGTGATGTCCTCGTTGAACTTGCCGTTCAATGTTTTGTGCCATATTGTCTCTCAAGTAATCAAACCCAAACTCATTGTTTGTTCCATAAGTAATATCTCCACTGTAAGCTTCTTTTCGCTCATTGTGATCTTTATCGTTAATTATAATTCCAACTTCTAGTCCACAAAAATTGTAAAGTGGTGTCATCCATTCAGCGTCACGTGAAGCAAGATAATCATTAACAGTAACCACATGTACTCCTTTTCCTGTAAGCGCATTAAGAATCACTGGAAGAGTACAAACTAAAGTTTTACCTTCACCAGTCTTCATTTCATTTATATTTCCGTGGTGAAGTACCATCCCACCAACAAGTTGCACATCATAATAAATCATTTTCCATTCTTCTTCGTTTCCTCTTACCTCAAATGATTTCCCGCAAAGACGACGAGAAGCATTTTTTATTCCTGCAAATACTTCATTTAGCAGGTCGTCCACTTTTTCAGGATTTTCTGTTAAAATTTCTTTCCATTGGTTAAATTTAGCTTTGATTTCCTCGTCTGAAAGTTCTTGAAATTCTTCTTCCATGGCATTTATAGCCGGAAGCTGTGTTTCGAATTTCTTAATAACTTTTTCGTTATGAGAACCAAATAGTTTATCTATAAAGGATTGTAGCATTCTTTGTAATTAGCAGTTAACAATAAACAATTATTGCGGATGAATTTTAGTTAAAAATTAAAAATTACAAAGTTAATATTTGTTATTTTAACAAGAGGTGGGTAACATGAAATTTAAATTTGTAAAATATTAAGAAATAATTAAGATGTTTTCGTGCTTTTGATTTTTTAGGATCATGATTTTGTCATAGTTTCTGAAAACTTAAGCCGGGTTAAGTGATCTTTTCGGTAATGGTGATTTATGGAATGTGGAAATGAGCACTTTTTTAAGTGTTCAAACCACATTTCATATCGGATGTGGAAACCATTTAAACAGGAGTTTTTATGAATCCATCAGTAGAAAGTTTCGCAAAGACATTGAAAACAGAGTTAGGACTTGAAGGTGCCAATGTCTCAATTAAACTATTGGTTAATCAAATGATTCTTCGCCTGAGACATGGAAAAGAATTAAGGTCAATGAGAGTTAAAAAAATCTTAAGCCTTCTAAAAAGATTTGAAAATTCCTTTGCTGAGCTTAAAAAACTTTTAGTGAGAGCTTTGACTCAAGCTAAAAAAATAGCATCAAGAGTATCACTTATTCCAGGTATATATGTGGAACAAGTTGAAAAGGTAGATCATAATCAAGAAACTCGTGAGAAACGATATGCA
>CAZBBI010000135.1:0-2861 GCA_964490135.1 uncultured Candidatus Peribacteria bacterium | reverse complement strand
TATAAAAAAAAATCTTATATTTCAAAAATAAATTCAAAAAATAAATATAAAATCATCATTTTTTTTAAAAAAAAACAAAAAAATACCACAAAAAAGTATATAAGAATACAATTCTTATATACTTACAAGCGAAAATCTAAATAAAATTGGTGGAGGTGGCGAGAATCGAACTCGCGTCCAAAGAGGAAAGAAATAACCTTCTACGTTTATAGTCTGCTTGAAATAAGATTTAGATTAGGAAGCAAACAAAATACCTAAAAATTTTGGACTTAATTTCATCTTATCGCGCCCAATGACAAGACTACACCGCTGAATTTGATGAAGTAGTTTCACGGCAGAACCACAACCTCACCTAGGAGCGATAGGCTCAACTAGGATTTATCCTATGAGCTATAAATTAAGCTACGTTAGCATAGCTAAGCTGTGAAAAAGGTGTAAAAACATCTTTTGTAGCTTGTGCTAAACTTCGTAGAGTTTTGTGTGCTCGTGCAATTGTTGTTTTTCCAATTACTATATGAATTTCGTGGATAACCGGGACAAAATTCAAACCCGAAAACGCCAGTGATTCCTTTCGATTCTCCTTGTCGAATCCAGAACACCCCCGCTATTAGCTAATAACGGTTTAACAAATAACAATTTAACATTCCTGTTAATCAGTTAATTGTATAAATTAATCGTTATTTCAAAGATCTATTAGGCATAAATCCTACTCTTTTCATTATTTTTTGTCAATGTGTTTAAACTCAATCACATTAGCAATTTGATTTATTCCTTTTTCCATTTCTTTCAACTCTCGATCAGAACTACATTCAACTGTAAAATCCCAAGTTGAAATATTTTTCACTTTATTGTGTTTAAGCGAAGAAGCCATAATATTTATTCCATTTTTAGCAATTACATTTGTACAATCTCTCAGCAACCCGACTCTATCATTTGCGTTAATAGTAAAAGAACGTTCAATACTAAAATGTGCTTCAATAAATCTTCCTGCATCCAAACTATTTAATGATTTACAGTTTTCGGCATGAATTACAAATTCCAATCCTCGTGAGTTGTAAGCAACAATATCTTTTCCAGGCAATGGTTCACAACAATTTCCAAATCTATAAGAAATCCCTGGAGTTCCTCCCACAATAACCTCTGGTAATTTATCTTTTTTAAGTGTCTTTGTTTTCTTTGTTTTTGAAAATGGCTTTGTTTTTGTTGTATCAGATTTTTTTTCTTCTAATTTCCTAGATTCACTATCATCTTTTTTGAGATTATTTATATAACTACGTATACGATTCAAAGCATGACTTGATTTTGCAAAATTCAACCACAATGGATTTGGTTTTCGCCCTTCTTTTGTCATAACTTCAACAATATCTCCTGTTTTCAATTCATAATTCAATGGTTTTATAGTTCCATTTACCTTTGATCCTATACAACTATCTCCAATTTCTGAATGAATTGAATAAGCAAAATCAACAGGTGTCGAATTTGCTGGCAAATCCTTAACATCTCCTCTCGGAGTAAATACATGGATTCTATCAAAAGACAACGAAGCAGATAAGTCATTAAAAAATTCCTCAGAAGAAGGAATATCTTTCATCATTTCTATATTCCTAGGAAACCAATCTGTTTTTTCACTATAGTTATCATCAAAATTAGAATGTTTTACTTTTTTATACATCCAATGAGCAGCTGGACCAAATTCTGCATCAAGGTGCATTTTTTCTGTCCTTATCTGTATTTCAGTTGGTAATTTACTTTTACCCAGGCCCAAAACCGTAGTGTGCAAACTTCTATATCCATTACCCTTAGGAACTGCAATATAATCCTTAAACCTACTTGGAATAGGTTTCCATTCTGAATGAATAAGGCCAAGAACATGATAACAATCTGTTCGTTTGGGAACAATTATACGAATAGCAAAGAGATCATAAATTTCATCTACCCGTGAAAAATTTTTTCGTTTCATCTTTTGATAAACCGAATAAATATTTTTTGGACGCCCTTTTATATTGATAACTTTTATCTTTTCTCCCGCAAGAAGTCTTTCTATTTCCTTTTGAGCTTTATTTGTGAATTTCTTTCGATCTTCCCCTGTTTTCCAAATTTGTTTAGCAATATCTTGAAACCTTTCAGGATAAATGTTTTTAAAAGATAAATCTTCAATTTTTGTTTTGAAATCAAATAAACCTAATTTCTCTGCTACTGGCGCATATATTTTAAGTGATTCTGTTGCAATTCTTACCCGTTTTTCTTCTTTAACAAATTCCAGAGTAGATAAATTATGGATCCTGTCTGATAATTTTATAAAAATAACACGAATATCTTGTGCCATAGCAACAAAAAGTTTTCTAAAACTTTCAAATTCTCTTTCTTTTCCTTTTATTCTAATTTTTGCAATTTTCTCAACACCTTCACAAAGAAAACGTATTCTTTCTCCAAACTCTTGCTCTATTTCTTCCGCTATAATTGGTGTATCTTCGATTACATCATGCAACAAACAGGCACAAACTGTTTCAACGTCAGGTTTTATAGAAAGCAAAATTTTTGTTACTGCAATCGGATGAATAAAATATGGCTCACCCGAAAATCTAGCTTGATCCCGATGTGCCTCTTCCCCGTACCAAAAAGCTTTTACTATCTTTTTTTCCTGAGTTACTCCAAACCTTGGATAATACCCCTTAATAATAGTCAAAATTTCCTTCAAATCTTTTTCAAAATCCTTCTTATATTCTTCGTAAGATTTTATTTCATTCTTTGTCATTGGATGTATTTAAAGTACCTTTAACTATACACAAAAAACTTTCATTGTCTAAGAATTTGACAACTTTGCATATTTTGTTACTGTTAGTTGTGAAAATGTTTAATTA
>CAZBBI010000134.1:0-2875 GCA_964490135.1 uncultured Candidatus Peribacteria bacterium | reverse complement strand
TTTATCGAAATAGCAGTATAATAATAATTTTGATTCTAATTACATTATGTAAATATTTGATATGCTTTTTACTTAAATATGTAATTATATTAATACGTAGCTTTAATATTATAGGGTATAGGACGATTCTTCAAAGCTCCGAAATAATTTTGATCTAGATTCCATTTTGTCAAAAGTAAATTATTGTTTGCTTTCATTTTTTCTGTTCTGTTCAAAAATTTAATTTAATTTATTGAAAGAAGCTCTATGGTGAGTTTCTTATAATTTACGGAGGTATTAAATGAGTAATAGTAGGAAGAAAGAAAAATGTAATGACAAGGTATTGCTATTAGTGGTATTCTGTTCAATCATGTTGATGTATTTTTCAATAAGCAAAGCCTATAAAATGGGAGAGGTTTCCACTCACGAGAAGTATCAGGGGTTTGTATTTTCGAATGTTGAAAGGGGAATGGTTGGAAAAATAGAATAAAACCAAATAAGGGAAACGTTGGAGTAGGTTTGTATTTACAAAACCTACTCCGACAATATTTTTTAGGGTATGGAGAAAGAATGCTATTAATGTATGTTTTTATGGAAAAAATTGACATAAATTTAATAACTATTTAGACTTCAGGTTAGAAATGCAAAACATATTTATCAAAACTACCACAAAGAAGACGACTTCAACAGTCTGGTAATTTTGATGCATAAAAAACAATTAAAATGAACTGGACTGATAAGAATCAGTCTTTTTTTTACAAATAATTAATTAACAATGAATCAAAAAGTACTCAAATTTGGGGGAACATCTATGGGAAGTTTTAACGCTCTTGAAAAAGTTGTTTCGATTATCCAAAAAAATTTAGAGGATAATATTGTTCAGGTAATTACTTGTTCAGCGATGAGTCAGGTAACTAATAAACTTATTGAGATAGGAAATTTAGCTGAAAATGGAGAAGTTGAAAAAACACAAAACTTATTTAAATCGATTCAGCTGCTACATTTTGACGTAGCTATGGAGTTTGGAGTTTTGCCTGATTTTGAAAAAAATACTGAAAATATTTGGACGGATTTGCATGATTTGTTTCATGGGATTTGCATGATTCATGAGCTGTCTGACCGGAGTTTAGCCTATCTTTCTAGTTTTGGAGAAAAGTTATCAACCCGATTATTGACTTGTATTCTTAATAAAGATTCAGAGATAGCAATTCAACTTGATTCCTCTTTTGTGAAAACATTAGATGATGATTATTTGGAAGCTGATATTGATTGGAAAAAAACAAAGAAAAATGTGAAAAAAGAAGTTTTACCATATTTAGCGAAAAAAATTCCAATTGTTACTGGTTTTTTTGGGACTAATGATAAAAACATTACAGCCCTTTTGGGACGTGGAGGATCAGATTATTCAGCTGCGATTTTGGCGGTTTGTTTGGGAATCAAAACAGTAGAAATATGGACTGATGTAGATGGATTTTTATCAGCTGATCCACGTATTTTAAAGGAAGCACATATTATTCCAGAAATTGGATATACTGAAGCTTCAGAACTTTGTTCGTTTGGAGCAAAAGTGCTTCACCCAAAAACAATTCGTCCTGTAATTGATTTTGGAGGAGAGGTGTGGATAAAAAATACATTTTCACCTGAAAAACCTGGAACAATGATAGTTCAGGAAATGGGAGACACCATGAAATCAGTTTTATCTATTACATCTAAAAAAACTGTAATATTTACCCTAAATTTATTTGGCGTAAAAATGGGGACACCTAGGTCAAAAGTTTATTATTCTCTCTTTAAAATTTGTAATAAATTTAATGTTTGTATTGATATGATCGCTTCAAGTGAAGCGTCAGTTTCTTTTTGCTTAGAACCATCTTGGTATGAAAATAAAGATTTCATTAGTGCACTGAAAGAGGTTGCTCCTTTGGATATTGAGAACAATAAATCAATTCTTTGTATAGTTAGTCCAAGTCATGTTAAAGGGCGTGTAGGAGTTGCGGCAAGTTTTTTTCAAGCTTTAGCGGTAGAAAATATTAGTGCAGAAATGTATTCGCAAAATAAACAAGAAGTAGCTCAATTAATTGTTGTTAAAAATGAAGATTGTGATAAAGCTATCTGTGCAATTCATAATCAATTCTCTAAATAAATTATTATCATGAAAATAGGAATATTCGGTGCCGGTACTGTAGGAGGTGGTGTTATTGAAATAATAGAAAAACAAGAAAAATTTTTGGAATCGCAAGGTTTAAATATTCAAATTGTGCAATGTTGTGTTCGTAATCCAGAAAAATATAAAGATAAAATTTCAGAAAAGATTAAGTTAGTTGAAAATGTTAATGATATCCTAGAAGATAAATCAATTGATATAATTGTGGAGTTGATTGGTGGAACAGGAGTGGCTAAAGAAATTATTTTTGAGGCTATTCGACGAGGAAAACATGTTGTGACAGCGAATAAAGCAGTGATTGCTGAAAATTTACCTGAACTTGAAAAACTTTTAGCTAAAAATCCATCTGTGTGCTTTGCCTATGAAGCAGCTGTTGGTGGAGGAATCCCAATTATTCAAACTCTTCAAAATGAGCTTTTGGCAGACAATATTAATAAAATTTCTGGAATCTTTAACGGAACGACAAATTTTATTTTATCTAAAATGGAAGAAGAAGGATTATCATACCAAGAAGTTTTAAAAGAAGCTCAAGAATTAGGTTATGCAGAAGCAGATCCTGTGGCTGATGTAGGGGGATTTGATGCTCGTGCGAAATTAGCAATTCTCATGAAATTGTCTTTTGGACTGACTATTGATGAAAAATTAATTTATACACAAGGGATGGAAAGAATTACAGATGTTGATTTTACTTATGCGAAAGAATTTGGGTCAACAATTAAATTAATTGCCTTT
>CAZBBI010000133.1:0-2881 GCA_964490135.1 uncultured Candidatus Peribacteria bacterium | reverse complement strand
CGATTAATTATCTACAAATTAGCTCAAAAGTCCAAAAATTTAAAAGTTAAAAAGACCCAAAGGTAACATTTCGAGTTTAATCGGTTACTAAAGACCTGTCCAAAAAAAGAAAACAGGAAACTGTATAAGCAACACCAATAAAGCTAAAGCACCACTCCCAAGTGTTATTAACTGATTTCTGGGAGAAGAAAGGACCTTAAATCCTAGAACAAAAAACCACAAACTACAAAGTCCAGAAGCAGAGGTAACGTACCAAAGTAGTGGAGATGAAAAGTAAAAAGAAACTTTAGAAATATTTATACCTTGGAATTTCTGGAAGAAAACAAATAACCAAAAAAGCATACACACTGTAAATAGTGACAAAAACATAGAAAGGATAAGTCCGCGAAATTTATTTAATATTTTTAAAGAGGCAATTTTTTCTTTGATATCATCTACTGATATTTCTGAAAATTTAACTTGTAACTCCAAAAGACCTGTCATAATAGCCTTAGAGAATTTATCATTAACCCCCACAAACTGTTGTCTTCTTCTCTCTATTTCTTCCTGCATTTCCATTGGCAGACTAGCGTCATTCAAAAACATCCGATCACTAGTAAGTTCATCTAACAATTTCTGTGTTAAATTTCTTAGATGATCAACTGAGTTTGAATGTTTAAGCCTAGACAATAAATCAATCCGTTCTTCTATTTCTCTGTATTTTATGGGATCAATATACTCTACATTTTCTTCAAGAAGTGGTATAACCTCTTGCAGAACAGTATCAATCTTGTCCCGCATAAACCCTATTTCTTCTTCGTGATATTTCAAAATAGAATTAAGTTCATCTTTTTTTATGGTTCTCTTTTTCGATTTTGATGCTTTTTTTAATTCCACTTTTAACTCCAAAGCTAAACGCTTATCAAACTCTGGATCTATTCCATTTTCTATCAACCGTTCTTTTTCTTCTGCCGAAACACCTTCTGGAATAATATAATTAACTTCAAATTTATAATTAACTTTTAGTTTTTTATATGCGGCATACATATCTGCTGACTCAATTGTTCCCTTTATTACCTTGTGTTGATCATTTATACCCTCAAAAGAAAAAACAGAAACACCTTCTTTATGGACTGAAACATCTCTTTTCTCAATAGTCAAAACAGATAATTTACTATCTTTTAGTTTTTGATGTGCTGTTTCTTCAGACTCAGCCTTAATATATCCAGAAATTTGCTTTCCTTCTGCTGTAACGGCCTGAAAATAAAATTTTTGCATATTTATCCGTAAATTATATCATAAACTCGTATAAAATTCAATAATTTAATCTAAGGAAAAACATGGATATCAACTTAAACAACACTATCGAAAAAACTAACTTTGATAAAGCCCTTTCTGTTCATCACGGAAAAGTACGTGATTCTTTTATTTTTGATAAAAACCGAGCCATCGTGGTTTCTGATCGAGTAAGTTCTTTTGATTTTATTTTAGGAACTATTCCTTTCAAGGGAGCTGTTTTGAATCAAATTGCCGCTTGGTGGTTTAAGCAATTAGATGAGCTAGAAATCCCACATCATATCATTGATATTCCTCATCCCAATATTACTTTAGCCAAAGATGCGAAGGTTCTTCCTATTGAAATAATCGTCAGAGGATACTTAACCGGTTCTACTAAAACTTCTTCATGGTACGCCTACCAAAATTTAGACCGTAAAATTTGCGGAATAGAGATGCCAGCAAATATGAAGAAAAACGAAAAGTTTCCAGAATACTTAATAACTCCGACAACAAAACCAACAGAAATAGGCCAACATGATGAAAATATTTCTGAAGATGATGTTATTAATCAAGGTCATTTAAAAGGACTAACTGACAAATATACCCCAGAAGAATTATGGGAGAAAGCTAGAAACTATGCTCTAATTATGTTTGCACATGGACAAAAAGTTGCTGCTGAACATGGACTTATTTTAGTTGATACCAAGTACGAAATGGGAATTGATGAAGATGGAGAATTAATTGTAATCGATGAAGTTCACACACCAGACTCTTCTCGTTACTGGATAGCTGAAACTTACAACCAACGACTATCAGACGGTCTAGAACCACAAAGTTTAGATAAGGAGTTTGTCCGACAAATGATAGTTGAAGCAGGTTATGATATAGATAGTGACGAAGATCCTGCTCAATATCTGAATGATGATATCCGAATAAACGCTGCCAAAAAATATCTTGATTTATTTGAAAAAATGACAGGAGAACCTTTCAAAGTAGACGAAGAAAAATCTATTGAGGAAGTTTTGGAAGAAATATCAATTGAAAATAAAATTTAAATACACTATATTGTATAATAGAAATCAGATTTCTTAAAAAAATTAAAAATAAAATACTCTCTACCAATTATAATTATTTCACTATCTCTATCTGGGTGCCTAAAATCTTCCTCAGAGAATTTTGAAAACATTAATCGTTGTTTCAGCCATGGAGGTATATGGGATCATGATAGTGATTTTTGTGAAATTGAAATAAGAGAAGATGGTGAGAATGAAAATAAAGTTAATTCTACAGCAAATACCGTATCTAAAAAGAACACTACAACTAATTCATCCCCCAAAACTTCTGCCGGGAATTCTTCCTCTGGTGTTTCTAGTTCTTCTTCCAATAATTCTTCATCTTCTAGTAGCTCTACCAACTCCAAAATTTATCAAAAAAAATCTTCCCCCGAAGAATTTCTAAAACTAACGGTAGTCAAAGCTTTTGCTAAAGCAAAAAGAGAAAATATTAAATTCCGAGTTATAGAGAACAACGGCAAACCTGTTAAAGTAAAAAAAGGATTTGTCCCAGGTAGGTACAATGCTTCTGTTAAAAATGGAAAAATTATAAAAGTTACTATTGAGGGATT
>CAZBBI010000132.1:0-2908 GCA_964490135.1 uncultured Candidatus Peribacteria bacterium | reverse complement strand
TACAAAGATTTGTCAGACCAAATCTTTAATGATGAAAAAATTATTAATTTTTCATCTAAGAGATCTTTTTTATCAATCGGAGAAAGCGGAAGTGTAGTAACTGAATTTGCACTAATCCTTCCAGTTTTAGTTTTACTTATTTTTGGGTTTTTGCAGATATCATTGGTTTTGATAGATAAATTAAAACTTACCCATACTACAAATTATGCAACATTTGTAGGAGCAACTACGAATAATAATACCAAAATAGTAGGAGCGTTAGATAGTTATTATGATTTGTCAGATATTACTTACACGGTAAAGAGTATTTCAGCTACAACTGGAAATGTGATCGCAGATAGTAGTAGAAGACATAATGACATTATCCAACTTGAGGTTGAAAAAAGTATTCCTATCTCAATTCCACTTATGACGTTAACGAGCATTGATATTGTTACAAAAAGTTCAGCACGTGTTGTGTGTACAAGTAGTTATGCCCCATACATCTGTAATTAAATGATTCAAATTTTTCTCAAAAACGAAAAAGGTATAGTAGCGGCTTTAATAGCCTTGCTACTACCAGTGATGCTGGGAATGATTGCTTTAGTGATAGATGGAGGAAATCTTTATATCCGTCACAGTGAATTGCATTTTTTGGCACAAAGTGCCTCCACGAGTGGACTTTTAGAATTTTCAAAGTCTTTAGAGACGAAAGCTGAGGGAAATAAGACAGTACTTTGCACAGTTGTTCCTCCGGCATCTGTCCCCTCAATTTGTAGCTCTAACAATTTATTTGATTTTCTTTCAGACACAGAAATTTTAACACTTTTTTCAGATTTATCCGTTGTGAATAACGTTAAAGAAAATGTTAAAGATTTTGCGAAGATATACGACACGCAAACAAAAATTAAAAACGAAAATATTGAAGTTTTTTTTGGTAAAGATTTCCATCTAGGTGACAAAAAAATTGAACTTCAAGTTAAATTAGAAGAGACCCCAGACAGGTTTTTTTCTTCAATATTACCAGAAGAAGCATCTATAAAAATAGTCGCTGTTTCTTCATTACCACTAGAATAATTTATTATGAAATACTTTGAAAATTTACGAAAACAAAAAAAACATCCATTGCCATATGTGACTCTGCCTTATAATCAGGAAATAAAAAAGATTCAAAACCGGTGGTTTTTTAGTTTTTTGATTATTTTTGGATTTGCTATTTTTTACACCTACCAATACAGCCAATTTCAAGTAGAACAAAATACTTTGATTGATGTGGTTACAGCGAAAAAAGAATTAGTTTCACCAATGATTTTATCTGAATCTGATTTGATGATTCAAGAATTCTCAAAAAAAAATATTCCTGAATCATATTTTAGTAAAAAAGAAGATTTAATAGGTAAGCCATTAGTTCAAAATGTTATTTCTAAGCAAATTATTTTGCTCAATGATATAAACATTAATAGTAATCCTGACTCAATCAGTTCAAAGTTTACAGAACTTTTTGCTTTTTCAATTGATGAATCTTGGATGGCTTCACGTCTTCCCGAGATAAAGAAAAATGACAAAATTGATGTTGTGATTTCTAATCCAAAAAAAGAAATAACAGAAACTATAACCGTAGCACAACAAGTTAAAGTAATTGATATTCAAGTCGGAAAAGATAAGAAAAAAACACTCATCGTGAATATCACCAAAGATGAAGCATCGGCGATATTGTTCTCTCATGGACTGCGTTTACCGATGCAGGTGCTTGTTTATCCTACTTTAACAAATAAAAAATTAACTAATGAATAAAACTCAATACATCGGCTTCCATAGCCCTAAAACAGCAGGGACAACAACTATAGCAACAAATATTGCGTTTCTTAAAAAACAAATCTCTGAAGGTGAAAATATCGCTTTTTTACAAATAGCGAAATATGGTGATTTGGACCTTCATATTGGAGCAAAGTCATTATTTAATTTTAGTTATTTAAACTCTTTTATTGGTACGGCTGAATTTAAAACCCAGTTGCTTTCAAAAATTGCAGTTTCACTTTTTGGGGTTGATTTTTATTCTTCTCCAACGTTACCAGAATTAGAAAATTTATCTCTAGAGAATTTAGAAAAAATCATGAATTTATTGTCACAAAAATATGACAAAATTTTTATTGATTTGGGGAATGATATTTCACCAGAAATTATGGATTTTTTCTTAACAAAATTACATAAAATCATTTTGGTTGGTACTCTTGCGCCCATTAGTTTTAGAACGATTGAATTATTTAAAAAAGAGAAAAAACTGTCTGGAATAAAAACTTATTATCTACTAAATCAGTGTCCTTCGGAAACAGTAAAAGATATGGAAACTCAGCTTAAAAAACTTGATATTGAGTTTCTGGGAGTTGTCCCCCAAGACACAAAATCATGTTGGTTTCAGACTTATGAAGGGTTTCTGTGTGGATTAAGAAAACGATCAAAATTGAAAAAAGCTTTAATATCTATTTCTGAAAAACTTTAAATATGAATCTTGCTTCCTTAGAAAAACAACTTTTTCGAAAAGTTACAGATACTTTGCAAAGCCAAGGAACGCTTGAACCAAAAGAGTTTGAGGTCAAAAATCTTGTTTTAGATTTGTATAAAACTCTGCCTATTTTGTTGCCAGAAACTGAGAAGGAGAAATTTATTGATAAAATAACTTTTAGTATTTCAGGTCTTGGCCCATTGGAGTTTTTGCTCAGAGATGACGAAATTAGCGAGATAATGGTAAACGGTTATAATACGATTTATATTGAAAAAAATGGGTGTTTGAAAAAAACGGACTTAAGCTTTTTGAATGAACAACAGCTTATTTCAGTGATAAATAGAATTGTGGGAAAAATTGGAAAAAGAATAGATGAATCAAATCCTTTAGTGGATGCACGTTTGTTGGACGGATCAAGAGTTAATG
>CAZBBI010000131.1:0-2908 GCA_964490135.1 uncultured Candidatus Peribacteria bacterium | reverse complement strand
TCCGCCATTACTTTGTACGCTAAGAGCGGTTCCTGAGAATTGAGTGCCAACTTTGAAGGGTCCGCCATTACTTTGTACGCTAAGAGCGGTTCCTGAGAATTGAGTGCCAACTTTGAAGGGTCCGCCAGAACATACACTAAGAGCACCTGATTCCTTTCCACTATGGTAGAGGGGAAATGAGGAGGTTTATAGTGTGTTTATGCCCTAGAAAGCCTTTGAAGTACTCTCAAAGGTAGGAGAGCTAGCTACTTATGTGGAGTGGGCAGTAAGGGCGAAATCAAAATATCCCTTATAGTAGTATTTCCTTGGAAAATGTTCTTTTCCAAGTTGCCACAAATACTTATCAATCTGTTTTAGATCAAATTCTTCTAAGCCATAGTATTTTTGAAATTCTATAAGGATATTCTTAAAATTTGAATAGGTTTTTAGATCAGAGCTTTTGAAATTAAAAAACTTATCTCTTTTTTTGAAGTACATTAATACTTTATCCAAATAAGAGTCATAAATTGGATACACGGTAGGTTTGTGATGACTACAGTATTTAGCTATTTTAGAACTTTTAAGTCCATAATAATAGTTTTAAAAACTCACCACCTTTGCCTTGACGATATCCTGACTTTTATGCTAAAAAGACAACAATGAGGAAAACAATTAATTTTAATGCTCAAGTTCTGAGTAACTCTGATGATGAGAGAGAGTTGGTGCTGAAAGGTCCTCTTTCTGTATGCCATTCAATTATTGATACTTGTAATAGAAAGTGTGCCCATTGTATGTCTGCAAGTACTAACAATTCATATCAAGGACTCTCAACGGAAGAGTCTAAGCGCTTATTCACAGAGCTAAATAACGGTGGGGTACAAAGAGCGGCAATAGTCGGTGGCGAACCGTTTCTTCGAGAGGACTTGGTCGAAATCATGACATACGTTATAGAGCAACTCGGAATGGATCTGGTTGTAACAACCCATGGAGGCTTTATGACTCAGGAATTAGCGGAAGCGATGAAAGCATTAGATGTAACTACTCAGGTTAGTTTAGATGGAGAAAAAAAGGTGAATGATGCGCTTCGAGGAAGAGGAAACTATGAGGAGGCAATAAGAGCGCTTCGTCTCCTAAAAGAAGCAGGAGCATGCACAAGAATCAGCCACACCGTACAAAAAAGAAACCAAGAAGAACTCCCACACGTTTTAGAAATTGCTAAGCAGGTTAATGCTGTAGGGGTTTACGTAAATAAAATTTGTTTTTTAGGGCGGGCGGATGTTTTAAAGGATCGGATTTTTTTGTCTGACCAAGATCAGAAAATATTGGCAGAAAAGGTAGACCGGCTACGAAAATCTTCACCTGAAAATCGAGAAATGCTACAGTTAAAAAAAGCAGAAAGAGCCACCGTGTTTATAGCTGCTAATGGTGATTATTATTCCCAAGGTAAAACTTTCGCTCAATATAAAAATCTCGGCAACGTATTAGAAGATGATATAGGCGAAATGTGGAAAGAGACAGATATAAATCACTTAGTGCACTTCCTCCAATTTTTAGGAGCCCCACAACTTTATCGTTAGATCAACTAAAGCATTTTATAGGCTCCCCACGCCGCCAAAGATGCGGTTGTCACAAATGGCTCAGAGGATTTTATTTCTCTGTGAAGGGCTTGTTCATCTTTTACCCAGAAGGACTCAATGTGCTCCGAAACATCGAAAGAAGTATCGTGAGTTTTTATACAATTCTCTGCGATAAAAAAATGATAGGTAATGTCATTGCTATTAGGGGCTGCCAGTGCTTGACCAATCTTTTTTATGTCTTTACTTGTGCACCCCGTTTCTTCTTTTAGTTCTCTTTTTGCAGCTTCTTCTGGTGTTTCGGTGTCTTCTATTATTCCCGTACAAAATTCCAACACCATTGCATCAATCACATGTTTATAATTTCTTTGAAGTAAAAACTGTTTATCAGTGCTCCTTGGAATGACAATAACAACATCTGGATGTCTCTGGATGTACCAATCGACTTCTGAGCCATCGGGCACAATAACTCTTCGTTTTTCCAACTTATAGGAAGGAGTGTCTAGAACGATTTTAGAATTAAGTGTAGAAAAGGATTTCATAATCTATTTTGTTTTACCCTGTGAACCTGGTGTGCGAAATGTTGCTCGCTAATTTTTTAGTCTTCTTGGTTACTCTCAGGTTTTATAATATTTATAAGTAACGGTACGACAATGTTTTCTTCGGCACCGTTCCAGCAATGTCCAAAGTATCCTGATTTTTTCTCTCCCATAAATGTGGCATCGCCAAAACATTCTCCGTGGTCACCACAGATGATGAGTAAAACATTTCTTCTTGTTGTCTGTTTTAATTTCTCTATTAGCTTTTGTAGCTGAGAGTCAAAAAAATTCAAAGCTGCTATTTGAGCTTGCTCAAATACTTTTCCCGTATTCTCATAAGTAATATTTGGATCAACCTTCCCTTGAAATAAGGCTTTATGCCTAACGAATCTTTGTTTTATTTTTGCATTGATTTCGGATTCAAGCGCTTGATCATTAAATACATAAGGCGCATGAGTTGACGTTTCATTTATAAATAAAAACCAAGGTGTTTCTCCAACAGATTCTATCGAATCAACTATTGTCTTAACATTTCCTATTGGAACATCTTCTTTTGTCCGCTTCATTGAGACAGAGTCTCGAAAGTAGGTCAGCTCATCCCCCTCAAAATAGTGTGTTAAGGGTCCAATTTTATCTCCAACTTTTTCAAAAAAAATTGCTCCACAAAATGCCTTTATTTGAAAATTTCTTTGCCTAAACCCATCAAAAATATCTTTCCCCTCTAATAAGAAACCTGCAATAATATTTCTTTGTTCTGCATTTGATGTAGCACTGTTAAATAGGCGATTTTTTCGAGTCAGTCAAAGAGATGTATTG
>CAZBBI010000130.1:0-2916 GCA_964490135.1 uncultured Candidatus Peribacteria bacterium | reverse complement strand
TTCCACACATACAGAAGGTTTAAAATCTATAATATCGATAATTGAAGATAAAAATGAAAGTCTGGCTGAAAATGCTGATTTCAGAGAAAGTGTTCTTTTTAAGTTTAGTCCTTCTGAAAGTTATGGATTTTTAAATATTTCAAAATTAGTACCAAGTTTAGAACTTTGGCAAAATCAAAAAGAATCAAACAGTTTAACTACTTTTCTTCGTTCTAAATTTCGTAATTTTACGTTTTCTAGAAAAATTTTCCCTGGTGAAATTTTCATTAAAGGCATATTCTTCAAGAGATGAATCCTTCTATAAATATTCTTCCACAAAACATTGCAAATCAAATTGCTGCTGGAGAAGTCGTCGAACGACCTTCCTCAGTGATTAAGGAAATTGTAGAAAATGCTATAGATGCAGAAGCCAATAGCATTGAAGTTTATATCGAAGACGGAGGTAAGAAGAGTATAAAAATAATTGATAACGGTCTGGGGATGTCTTCCCAAGACGCTGAAAAATCTATTCTTCGACATGCCACATCTAAAATAAAAAGCATAGATGATCTTTTTTCTGTACAATCTTTTGGTTTCCGTGGAGAAGCATTAGCAGCTATTTCTGCTGTTTCAAATTTTGAGTTGACGACCAAAACGATTGAACAAGATTTTGGTTCAAGGGTTGAAGTAGTAAATGGAAAAAAAACAGTTTCTGAAGAAGTTCCTGCCAACAATGGAACACAAATTAAAATAGATGATTTGTTTTATTCAACTCCGGCTAGAAAACAATATCTAAAAACAGATGAAACTGAATACCGTGAAATATTAAAAGAAGTAAAGGCCTTTGCCTTAGCAAATTTTCACATAAGATTTAAGTTATTTAAAGATGGAAAAAATATTTTGGATTTACCAAAAATAAATAATTCAAAACAACGGATACAACAAATTTTGAAAAAAAAATCTGATAATTTAATTCCAATAAATTTAGAATTTTCACATTTAAAAATATCAGGCTTTATAGGTCGTCCAGAACATTGCGCCGCTAATAGGAATCAACAATATCTTTTTGTTAACAATCGAAAAATAAATGATTATAAATTAAATTTTGCTATCAGGGAAGCTTACAATAAAAGTTGTGGGATCGAAAAACATCTTCATCCACTATTTGTGATTTTCATTGAAATAGATCCGATACTAGTAGACGTAAATGTTCATCCAAGAAAGTTAGAAGTTAAATTTTCAGAACCTCAAGAAATTTTTAGTGCCATCTCCAAGGCGGTCAGTGATGGTCTCTTTACTGCATCACAAATACCTAACACAGAATCATCGGTTCCTGTTAAAGGAAAAAACTTTCAAACAACATCCCCATTTTCGATTCCAAAAGGTAATTTTACTAAATTTAATAAATCTATTAGTCATTCCCCGCCTGTTGATCTATTACAAACTAACAATCCCCCTAATCTATTAACCAATAAACCAAAATTTTCTACCGAGGAACCTCTTGGAAATCTAACTCTTATCGGACAAATTGCACGTAAGTATATTGTTGCGGAAGGAGATACTGGTGTTTTCTTTTTTGATCAACATGCTTTACATGAACGACAACGATTTGAGTATTTTTGGAAAAAAATACATGGACAAAAAACTCGAACACAAAAATTACTCATAAAGCAAGAAATAACACTTACAGAAGAAGCTATATCAATTTTAGATGAGAATAAAAAACATATAGAAACACTCGGTTTTATATTTAAATTTCCCTCGGACAATAGTATTGAAATCTCAGAAATTCCAAATTTTTTAGAAAAAGAAGATTTAAGCCAATATTTTGAAAATTTTGTAGAATTTTTTGAAGATGAAAGTATTGGTGAACACAGTTTGGATATTTTCTTACGTCGTACAATCGAATACAAAGCTTGCCGAGGAGCTATAATGTTTGGTGACAAACTAGAAAAAGTTGAAATGCAAAAAATCTTAAAGGATCTAAAAGATACAAAATTTAAGTGGCTTTGTGCCCATGGTCGCCCAAATTACTGGTTTGTTCCTTTTGAAGAATTAGACAAAAAATTTCATAGATAAAAATTAGCAATTTATTAAAGTTTCATTAATATCTCTTCGTCTTTCTTAGACCAACCTATGAAATTTTCTTTTCATCACTCAATCAAAAAACATCGATAATATCGGTAAAAATTTTGAAAGAGTTTTTTTATTATTAGCCCCAAAGGGGCCCCTTCGGGGTTAATTATTAACCAAAAAATTATGTGTGGAATAATTGGAATTGCGAAACAACAAGACAAAGCTGTACTAGAAATTTATGATGGACTATTAATGTTGCAACACAGAGGGCAAGATGCCGCTGGAATAGTTTCTTTTGACGGTGAAAATTTTTATGAAAGAAAAGGAAATGGACTTGTAAAAGACGTATTTCATACAAGACACGTAAAAAAACTACACGGGAAAACTGCTCTTGGACACGTTAGATATCCTACTGCAGGTACTTTAGATGCTCAAGAGGCACAACCATTTTTTGTGAATGCACCTTTTGGTATATATTTAATACACAATGGAAACCTTACAAACACTGAAGAATTAAGAGAAAAAATCCAACAAAAGTATCATAGACACCTCAGAACAAAATCTGATTCTGAAGTTTTGTTGAATGTTTTTGCTGATAAAATCTATAAAGCAAGGAAAAATGATCCAGATAAATGTCCGATAGAGTCTGTGTTCGAGGCAACAAAAGATACAATGAACGAAGTTACAGGTGCATATTCTGTCATCACTTTAATTGATGAGGTTGGACTTTTTGCTTTCCGAGACAGAGCTGGTATTCGTCCACTTTTACTTGGAAAAAAATCAACTCAAATGGGAGATGAATGGGTTATTTCTTCCGAAGACGTTGCTATCAAAGCTCTAGGATATACCGTAGAGAGGGAT
>CAZBBI010000129.1:0-2963 GCA_964490135.1 uncultured Candidatus Peribacteria bacterium | reverse complement strand
CAAAAATAAAGATAATTCCCATTATTCCATATTGGAAAAATTGCTTGGAAGAATTTAATTGTTCCTCATCTCCTCCAGCGTAAATAAACTGAATACCTGCGAAAATAAACATTCCAGCAATAATTGGAGCGACTGCCCAAGTGAGAATATTTGTAAAGATTGGAATATAAAATAAAAGTCCTTGTTCTTCTCCTTGTTTATCGGTGTCCCCAATTTTTCCTATCATACCGCTATCCTCTTGCAACTCGTTTTTAGCGGGGAAATATTTCGTATCATCGATTCCAAGTGCAATATTTCCTTGAAATAGAAATAAGACAGTGCAGAAAATGAAAACAAAGTGAGAGAAAAATTTCATTATGTTTTTTAATTAAAGAACTCAGTATGAACTAGAATACTTACAGCTGTGTAAGAAAGGGCGGCAATGACAATACCAACAATTGTCCACTGAATAATGTCTTTAGCTCTTTTTAGTTTTTCGCTATCTCCCATACTAAGCACATACAGAATACCCGCGACAATTATGGCTCCAACTGAAATAGCTAACATAAATATAAATATATTGTTAGTTATTCCTGTTAATAAGTTATCGTTTACATATTTTTGTGCAGCTTTGGGATCACCACTTTCTGGGCCAGGAAGAAGAATTCCTTCACCAGTAGCATCTTCATGACCAATAATACTTGGCATTTTAGCGGCTTGGGCTGTTATAGGAAAATAACCTTGTCCTATAAAAAAGAACAAAGAAATCGCCGTTAAGCTAAATAATATTTTTTTACCCAACTTCAATTTCTTGCTAGTATGGGTATTTTTAAAATCGCGCAAATAAGACATCATCTGGTCATTGTATCACAGATTTCCGTTTTTTTCAAGTGGTATCTCCGCTAGGAATCGAACCTAGATCTAAGGATTAGAAGTCCTTTGTTCTATCCGTTGAACTACGGAGACACAATATTGATTTGCAAAATCCATAGGATTCTAGCAGAATCAAGCTATAAAATACAGAGTATATGTCAAAAAAAACATTAGTTATTATTCCCGCATTTAATGAAGGACGTCATATTCAAGGCGTTTTGAAGTCTTTAGCGTTAGCAGAATTTAAAAATATTGTTGTTATTGATGATGGATCTTCAGATGATACTGAATTTTTTGCGACACAAGCGGGAGCGACCGTCCTGACACACGAGATAAATAGAGGAATGGGGGCTTCTACACAAACAGGAATTAATTGGGGAATTAGTCAGGATTTTGATTATTTTTTGACCATAGACGGAGACGGGCAGCAAAGTGTAAAAGATTTAAAAAGAGTTTTGTTGGCCTTAGATAAAAATGAATGTGTTATTGGGTCTAGATTTTTGGAACGAAATAAAATCCCACTATTCCGGTATGTTGCGAACAAGATCGCTAATGTTTTAACTGGTATATTTTTTGGAGTTTGGATTACCGATTCCCAGTCTGGGATGAGAGGATTTAGCTTGAAAGTTGCAAAATCATTAGACCTTCATTCGGATGGGTTTGAATTTTGTTCTGATTTCATACGGGAAGTAAGTTTTTCGGGATATGAAATAAAAGAGGTTCCAATTTCTGTTTCTTACACACCCCAAACTATGGATAAAGGACAAAATTTAGCAGAAGGTTTAAAGACGTTTGGAAAACTTTGTTTACGTGCTATGATGAGGTAGATGATGTCTTATTTGCACGCCTCCGGAAATACCCATGCTAGCAAGAAATTAAAGTTGGGTAAAAAAATTAAAATATACGGAACCGCGATGTGTCCTTTTTGTGATGCTGCAAAAGAACTACTTAATAATAAAAAAATAGATTTTAAATTTATTAATCTGGATAAAGATCCAGACTTAAGGGATAAAATGGCAAAAGATTTGAGTTACTACACGGTGCCTATGATCTTTATTGAGGAAAAATTTATTGGAGGATTTACAGAGCTACAAAAAATACAGTCATCTTTGGGATAACATTGTTTTTGCAATCTAGGAGAATTTTATTTGTTCTCAAGAGAACAAACCCCTCCTGGACAAGCGGGTCGAATATTTGGTTCTTTTATTAGGCCTTTTTTGATAAAACCATAATAGAGTTTGCATCCAACACAAATACCAAAACTTGATTCGAACCACATAATAAGAAGACAGATAGTGCAAAATGAAAGATTTAAGAGACCTCTTGTTTCAAA
The DNA here is from genome assembly GCA_964490135.1 of uncultured Candidatus Peribacteria bacterium. GTDB lineage: Bacteria > Patescibacteriota > Gracilibacteria > UBA4473 > UBA4473 > JALWQU01. The sequence continues at coordinate 778 of CAZBBI010000129.1, read as the reverse complement.
TACAAATAACAAAAGAAGCATTAAAAAAGACATAATTAGCCCAATGGACCAAGCGAATCTTTTTTGGATAGCGCCGACATATTCTGGTTTTTGTTTTTTAACGATTAGTTGACCGAGTTTTCCAATAATTGAAAATTTTGTACCAACTAGAACTTTGACACAAAAATCTAAGAAAAATATGACAACAATGATTTTTAATGGAATAAAGTTTTGGGAGAAATAAGCATTCACAAACCCAAATAGTCCCATTGCGAGCATTATCCCTGCACCCGCACGAACTGCTCGTTCATTAAGCACAGGATATGGAGCTGATTTTCCATTAATCTTTAGATCAGGAATAGTTTTTCCGAATTGAAATAATCCATATTCTTTGAGCTTTTTTATCATTATTATTTAATTTTTTATGTAGTTATTACCTCATTGTACACTAAAATCAGTTCTTTTGCTAAATATTGTAGATAAATTTTCTTGAAATTCACGAAAATATGAAGACCTGGGGCCCCCGAAAAAGCTGATGAGGCACAAAGTTTGTGGCTTTTTTGGGGAAGAGGAGCCATTTCGCAATATTGTAGATAAATTTTCTTGAAATTTACGAAAATATGAAGATAATGGCGACGAAGGCGCGTAGTATAGTGGTAGTACAAAGGTCTCCAAAGCCTTTGATGTGGGTTCGATTCCTACCGCGCCTGCCAACCAAAAAGTAATGAGTAATAGTGACCGACATAGGTCGCTATTTTTACTTTAAATCATCAATGTTTGTTAATCCTTTGTGGGATTG
>CAZBBI010000128.1:0-2970 GCA_964490135.1 uncultured Candidatus Peribacteria bacterium | reverse complement strand
ATAATAGAAGCTTCTTTTGTCTGTGTAGATAATAATAAAATTGTAGATAAATTTGATCAGGTTTATATTCCTGATAAATCAGAAATTTCTGATTTTATTACAAAATTAACAGGAATCACAAAAAAAGAAGTTATAAAATCAGGAAAAGAATTAACAAAAGATTTAGATATTATAAAAGAAAAAATTGGAGATAGGATTATAGTTGGTCATAACATTGATTTTGATATTAATTTTTTAATAAAAAATGGTGTTGATTTAGAAAAAAATAAAAGAATTGATACTCATGAATTATCTAGAATTTTATTACCACAAGAAGAAAGTTTTGCCCTTGAAGTATTAAGTCAAAAATACGGATTTAATCACAATAATGAACATAGAGCAATGAGTGATGTACTAGCTTCTTGGGAACTTTTTAAATTATTAATAGAAAAAATAGAAAAATTACCAAAAAATTATTTAGATAATATTAGAGTTTTTCTTCAAGATAAAACAGATTGGTATGCTAGAAAATTATTTTTAAAAGCAGATGGAGTCAGTGAATATATAAAAACAAAAACAAAGAAAAAATTAGAAATAAAAGAAGAAGAAGTTCCTGATGTTTTTAATAAAAATTATAAAAATGATAATTTATTTTTACATATTGGTAATAATGATTTTTCAAGTAATTTATATAAAAATATTGCAAAAAAATATTATAAAAAAGATGGTGATAAATTTTTAATAATAACTTCTAATTTAGATTTTTATCCAGAAATAAGAAAATTTCCTACACCAGAAGTTATATTAGATTCAGATAAATTAGAGATATTTAAAAATAATAAAGAAAAATTAAATAACAGTGAAACAACTTTTTATTTAAAATGTTGTTATCGAGATTTTTTAGGATCTAGAGGGGTTGATAAATTTGATTTATTTTTTAAAGAACGAGAACTTTGGGAAGAAATTTGTATTGATAATAAAGATAACAATATTTATAAAGAAATAATAAAAGAAAGAGGTGATGATTTTTGTTTAGTTTTATCTCCTGATGCTTTTTTTAGATTTAATGATTTATCTTTATTTAAAGATAGAGTTTTAATTATAGATGAAGTTGAACAATTTGCAGAAAGTTTGCTTTATGCACCAATAAAAAAATATAGTTTTAGAAAATTTTTAAATAATAACGACAATGAAATATCTAATAAAGCGCAATTTTTCATAACAAGGTGTTGTAGAGAATTAATTGAACCAAAATTAGAACACAAGATTACACAGTTTCCACAAAAAATAAGTTTAAATAGTAATGAGCAATTTAAAGATATAGCGAAAGAAGTAGATACGTTTGAAGAAACTGAATTAAATAATTTTATTGTTAAAAATTTAAAAGAACCAGAAGAAAAAATGGTTCGTTTTATAGAATATTTTCCAAAAAGTGGTGATTTATCCTTTAATTTTTGGCATCCAGATGATTGGAGAAATTTAAAAAATATTTTAGGAAAATTTAAAAAAATTATATGTCATAGAACAGAAATAATTGGTGAATCTATGCCATTTTTTAGAATATTTTTAGGAGTTAGTGATGGTGTAAAAATAAAAATAGATAAGGTTAATACTGAAGGTAGAGAGGATGCCCTGGGGTATGAAAATTTTACAAAAAAAGAATTAATAATACCTAATGATTTAATTTCTCATAATTCACCAGATTATAATAATTTTTGTGCAAATAAAGTTTTAAATATTTTTAAAGAAAATAAAGAAAGCTTAGCTGTTAATTTTTCTAGCTTAGAAACTTTAAAGAAATCTTATGATGAAATAATTTCTAAGGATATAGATAGAGAGTTAAATTTTATAGCTGGAGAGAAAGTTTTAGGGGGAGATGGTAAATTAATACAACTTTTTAAAAAAAATGCGTCAAAACGGATATTATTCCTTTTTAAGAAATTTATATATAAAAATATTTGGGAATATAATTTTAAAAACATAGTTATTCAAAAATTTCCATTTAATCCACCTCATCCATTATTAGAAAAAATAGAATCAGTGTTAAAGAAATCTGGTCAGAATTTTTTTGATATTTGGGTTATAACTCAAGTAGCAGCAAATCTTTCTAGAAGTGTTTCAAATTATACTAAAACACAAAAAATATTCTTCTTACATCCTAGAGAGAATACTAAGTGGGGTAAGAGTATTATAAAGAGAGGGTTAGGGGAGTTTTTGCAATAGTATTACAAAAAGCAGTATCACTTATATAGTGATTAAACGTATATAATGCGAATATATCGCAAAAACTCTCATAGGTATTATAAAATAAAGCTTAATTATATATTTTAAGCTTTATTTATTTTACCAAAGTTTCTTTTCCCAACTTTTAATATAAATTCTTTATTAACTTTTATAGTTAAATTAGGATCTTTAATTTTCTCACCATCAATACTAACAGCTTCACCTTTTATAAGGCGACGAGCTTCTCCATTAGAAGAAGTAAATTTACAAATTTTTGAAATAAGATCTAAAATTCCTATTTCATCTTCTTTTATTAAAAATTCAGATATTTCATCTGGTATTTCTTTTTTTACAAACTTTTGTAAAAAATCTTTCTCAGCTTTTATTGAATCATCTTCAGTGTAAATCCATATAATAATTTCTTTAGCTAATTTTATTTTTATATTACGTGGATCTTCTTTTATAGCTTTTTTTACTTCATCTAAATTAATATTAGTAAGACATTCAAAATATTCAATCATAGCCTCATCTGGTATAGACATTATTTTCCCAAATATTTCATTTGGTTTATCATTTAACGCTATATAGTTTCCTAAACTTTTAGACATTTTTTCTTTTCCATCTGTTCCAATTAATATTTTTGTAGTAAGAATGTTTTGTTGTTGTTTATTAAAATGTTTTTGAATAGGACGAGCAGCTAACATATTAAAATATAATGGACGACGGTGGATTATTGATCCTATTGACGGGACCCGTTCGTTTATCCAT
>CAZBBI010000127.1:0-3017 GCA_964490135.1 uncultured Candidatus Peribacteria bacterium | reverse complement strand
CAAATCTTCGATTTAATTTAGATGACACGTTAAGGGTAACTGGAAATCTTGAGCAAGATGGTACAAATTTAGCTCTTGATACAGATAATATTGGAGTAGGAGTGAATGTAGATATTGTAGCGAATCAAGGATCTGATAGTGATGGTACATTGAGGTACAATGCCACAGACAATCAGTGGGAGTTTAGTAATGATGGAGGAAGTTTTAATCCAATGCATGTTCCACAAGTTTTTGAAGCTTATGATAATGCTGGAGGAATAGCCTTATCGACAATACAAACAGTACTTGCGCTTGATTCAACTAGAGTTTCTGATGGAATTTATAATTTATTAGGAAATTCTGTAACTATAAATAAAGATGGACTTTATCATATAACAGGAAAATTAGGGGTCGAGACTTTAGATACAGCTGGAACACAAAGAGGTGGAATAGAGATGTGGTTTCAAGCAGATACAGGATCTGGATTTGTAAATGTTCCTGGTACTTTTTGTAAGGAGTACGTGAGAGAACAAAATTTAGGATTAGGTGGGGCTGCTTGTTCTGCTGATTGGTTTGGTGCTTTGACAGTAGGTGATCGAATTCAATTAACACACAGAAAAAACGGAACAACAAACAGTCAAACTTTAGCAAGCAGTTCGGGATTAACCATTGAGTTTATTCGATAGTAATCTTTTCCAATTCAATAGATTTAAATCCCAATTCCACAAGATCTTCTACATCAATCTTTTTTTCTTGCGCAAGCACTTCATCTAGCTTTCCTCTTGTCTCTGGGCTTTTTGGCATAAAAACAGTACAACAATCATCATGAGGTTTTATAGATGTTTGAAAAGTGTCGATTCTCTTCGCCACATCGATAATTTCACTTTTATCAAATCCAACAAGTGGTTGAAGAATAGGCATAATCTCCACAGCTTCGTGAATAACAGTCATATTCTCAATGGTCTGAGAAGCCACCTGACTCAAACTTTCACCAGTGACAAGTCCCTTAGCTCCAATCTTTTTAGCTAAACGTTCTGCAATTTTAAGCATAATTCTTCGATAAAAAATAATCCGAAATTTATCTGGAATATTTTTTAAAATTTCTTTCTGTATTTCTAAAAAAGGACACATATGTAGTTTTAAATATGGATGAAATTGGGTTAGTTTTTGAGTTAGTTGTCGTACTTTATCTACGGATTTTTGGCTTGTTTGTGGATAACTATGAAAATGAATAAACTGAAGGTTCATTCCCCTTTTCGCCATATAATAAGCCGCAACCGGAGAATCTATTCCACCTGAAATAAGAACAAGTCCTTTCCCCGCACTTCCAATAGGAAGTCCACCAGCACCACGTTGTTTACCAGCATAACAAAAAGCGTGTTTACCTAAAATTTCAACATAAAATGCAATATCTGGATTTTTTAGTTTTACTTTTTTATTTTCAAAATTCCTCAAAACTGTTCCACCAAGCATATGGTTTACTTCCATAGAAGTCATAGGGAAATTCTTATTCGCTCGACTAGTCGTAATTCTAAAAGTTTCAAACTCTGTATCCTTAGCTAAAAATCTTATAGCTTCTTTTAGTGATTCATCTTCTCCTTCTGTTATTGTTTGAAACCCAAACCCATAATACGCAATCCCAAAAGTAGTATCTAAAACCTTTTTCCATGAATCTTTTTCATCTTTATTTGGGAAATTAGCAAGACCGATCTTGAAACGACCAAAGTTTTTGCTAATACTTCCATTTAAACCGTAAATTTTTATTTTTTCCGCCAAATTATCAATTAATCTTTGCTCAAAAAACCCTCGATTATTACCCTTTAATCCTATTTCGTCATAGTGAACTATTATACATGGTTTCATGCTATCATTGATAGTGATTTATGCTTAATTATCAATAAAAAAATAAAATTCCTATAACTGTAATAGCTATAGGAATTTTTATAAATACTGTTATTTTATTTAAGCCTGTGGCACTTCTTTTGGATTTTTACCATATTGGTTCTCTCCAACAATACTGTCTGTTGCTAAGAAAACAATTAAAACAATTATTCCAATAAGAGGAATAAAAGCAATAAGTAACCACCATCCACTACGATTCGTATCATGAAGTCTTCGGATAGTTACTCCGATTGCTGGAAGCAATATTGCTAATCCGTAGATCAAAAGAGCAATTGAACCAATTGTCGCAACAGCTTCTCCTAATACACCAACTACAACTGTAAGAGCGATTTGAATAATTAAATTAAACAATACAAAATACCAATACTCTGCTCGTTGTGCACGACCGCTAAATACAGCGTACTTTTTCAAAACAGCAAGATAATAATTCATAATTAAAGGGGTTAAAATATATAATCTAGATTAGTGTAAATTTATAGTAAAATTAAGTCAAAAATTAAATATTAAATTAAATATTAAATATTAAATTAAGATTAATTTCTCCCCTAGATAGGGAGGGTTAGGATGGGTAGAATAGAAATAAATGCGTTTATTTATTTTGATTTTAATTTTTTCTATAACTTTTTCAGCAGAGGCAATCTCAAAGCCGAAACCAAAATGGAAAACCGTTGAAGTTTTGAAGGTTGTTGACAATGATCATTTCATGTTAAAAAATCAAAAAGTGATAAAAATAATTGGCGTAAAATCACCAAATATTTATCTACCTAAAAAAGAAGAAAAATGCCTTACACGTCCTATCTTTAGAACACTTTCTGGATTATTAAATGGGGGGAAAATAAAGATTTTTGAAGACAATTATCAAAACAAAAATTACGAATTCCCCCGTCATATTAAACTATCTAATGGAAAAATTTTAACAGAATTTTTACTTAAAAAAGGATTAGCAAAGTTTGATGATAAATATTCTGATAAGAAGTATTTAAAACAATATAAAGAAGCCGAAAAATTTGCTCAAAAAAACAAATTAGGTCTTTGGCTTGGTTGTAATCCATGGAATAATTTAAAACATCAACGTAAAAAATCTGGAAATTTTTTGCCATTTTTCAGTAAATATAGCCGATATTTATCAAAAATAG
>CAZBBI010000126.1:0-3059 GCA_964490135.1 uncultured Candidatus Peribacteria bacterium | reverse complement strand
TTGATCGAAAATTATATTATGAAGCTTTTAAGGAATTTAATATGGATAATAAGACTTCTATCATGGAAGAAATTGTAGGAAAAGCCCTTACAAATAGCTATCATAAACGGTTAGCTTATTTAGAAGGAAAAGAAATAATTACCCTATCGCAGCATGCAAAACAAGAAAAGATCTCTCATCCAAATTTGATTAATAAAGCCAAAAGACAAACAATTGAAGCTTTTTTAGAAAAAGGTAAATGGAAGATTGGTGTATGAGATAAATAAAGAGCATAAAAAAGGTCAGGTACCTTTTTAAATTATCTTTTTAGCTACAATTATGGCTATAGCTCAACATAATCCTTAAAACTCCGAAGAATCATCTGCCAACCCATTTCTTGAGCATCTGGAGTCTGTGTAGAAGTCGCTTCAAATTGTTCTATAATTAAAACTCCACCATCTTTAGGTTCAAAGCTAACCGCAACCTTTCGACCATCACTTATTGTAAAATCAATTCTTTCATGTTTTTTTATAGAGGTATAGACCCCTTCGAAATTAAAAGCACCAGTCTTATTTATAGCGGCCATCTTAATTTTGAATTTTCCTCCTTCTTTAAAATCAACTTCAGCATTTGGTACGTACCAAGTATCAGCGGCATGATACCACTCTTTGATATGTTCTGCCTGCGTCCAGCAGTTCCATACTCTTTCCATTGAATCCTTAACGACTATGGCTACTTTTATTTTCATCGGTGATACTTTAGCACATAAATGATTTTGACAATTTATTTTGTGGAAAAATATTAAGAATAGGAAATTTAGGCGAGCATATTAATTAAAAGTTAAACCTTAGTACTTGTTTAAAAAAAGATTATGAATTAGAATTTTAAATACGAAATATCTCTTTAATATTTAAATTCATGAACACGAAAAAATTTACAATTCTTCACTCCAACGATATGCATGGAGATTTTTTGTCTGAAACTCAAGACGGACCAGGGAACCTGATCGGTGGATTAGGATTATTATCAGGGTATATCAACAAGGTTCGCGAAGAAGAAGAAAATGTCTTTTATGTTATTTCAGGGGACATGGTACAAGGTTCTTTGATTGATTCAGAGTACAAGGGTATTTCAACAATGGAAGTAATGAATTATCTAGCTCCAGACGTGGTGTCGCTTGGAAATCATGAGTTTGATTATGGGTTACCTCATTTGTTGTTTTTAGAAAAAATGGCGAACTTTCCAATCGTTAATGCAAATTTGTATATAAAAAAATATCATAAGCGATTAATGAATCCTTATTTGATTTTGAAGAAGGCTGGTTTTGATATTATGTTTACAGGGATTATCACCGAAAAAGTGATGGACTCAATCAGTCAGGATAAACTGGTAGGTAGTTTTATCTCGCTGGAGGACGCTAGTGCAGAAGTCGGAAAAATAACAGACGCCTATAAAAAAGATGATATTGATTTAACGATTCTACTCACTCATATTGGATTTGAGTCTGATATTAAATTAGCCAAGATGATGAAGCCAGAATGGGGTGTGGACTTAATTATCGGGGGACATTCTCATACGGTGTTGAAAGAACCAAAGAAGGTTAACAATATCCTCATCGCACAAGCCGGAGTCGGGACCAATCAAATCGGACGTTTCGATATCGTGGTTGATGACGATACAAACAGTATTGTTGAGTATAAGTGGCAATTGATTCCAATTGATAGCAAGATAGCTGAACCAGACAAGGCTTTGTTGTCGTATATTGATTCTTACAAAAAAGTAGTTGATAAGAAATTTAACGCTTTGGTCTGCAAACTTTCAGAAAAAGTGACTCATCCAAAAAGAGAAGAAGAGACATCCTTAGGAAATCTAGTAGCTGATGCGTTTTCTGTTAGTGCAGATTGTGATATTATGATAGTTGGTGCTGGATCAATCCGTATCAAAGAAATGGGTCCTATGGTTACTTTGGGTGATGTGTGTGCCTGTTTCCCTTATGATGATAGTTTGACTCGATTTGAAATCACCGGGGCCCAATTGAAAAAAATATTTTCTCATATTATGCGTGAAGAAAATCGTGATGGAGAAGGTGAGTGCTATCAAGTAAGTAGAGGAATAGAGGCTGTTTATAGTGATAAAGAAAAAAAATTGAAGTCACTTGTTTTCCAATCTAAAGATGTAGAAGATACTCAGCGGTTTAGAATCTGTCTTCAGGGTTACCATATTAGTCAGGCTGAAAAGTATTTGAATATCAGCGAGGATGAACTTAGAGCTTCTGGTAAATCAAAAGTTGTGGCTACCTCGGCCAAAAGCGTGTTGGAAGAGTATTTAAAGAATAACCAAAATATTGAGAGTAAAGTGGAAAATAGATTAGTTTATGAGGATTAAAAATAAAAAGGGGACAGCCCCCTCTTTGCAATCGTTTACTTATTTATACGTAAATAAAGTTTAAGGGGAGATATAGGGAGGGGATTATCTATTTACATTAACTTAATTTGTTGATTTTTTATAATAATTCAGTATATAATTTATACAAATGGATATATTGTATAAAAACAATTCAGAAGCGCTTGATATAATAAATGCTTATAAAGAGAAAGAATGTTATTATGTAAGAGACAGTGTGAAAGGTGGATCAATAAATGGTGTTGGAACTTATGATTTGCGTTTCACTGGAGATAACAAAGCTTTTTCTTGTGGATTTGTTCAATGTGTTGGAGCAGTTTGCTTAGGGAGTCCACTAGAGAAAGATAATTCACTGAAATCTTCATGTTTTAGCCACTTTAATTTACACGAATTGCTTGATAGGGAGGATAAGAATGGGATTGATCCAAAAAGTTCTTATTTATATTTCGAAGAAGCCTTTTTATCTTATATAAGTGGAGTTTTTAAAAATACCGAAGTAAGCACTCAAGCTATGGCAATTATATGTAAAGAAAAAACATATACTGATTTAAATATTGATATAAATAGCTTACTGATTGAAATAAAAAAAATAGTTCCAGATGTTTATTTAGGTTTGTTAAGTAAGATGAATTATTTTCATAACAATCAAAATGAAGTCCAATTGCAATATCAGATAA
>CAZBBI010000125.1:0-3070 GCA_964490135.1 uncultured Candidatus Peribacteria bacterium | reverse complement strand
TTCTCACATCATTGAATTTCCAATCGAAAGAATCATCAGCAATAGCTAACTTCTGAAGTTTCGTTCGAGTAACATCAATCCATTCTTCAGAAGGTTGTACAGACTTTCTTTGAAAGGTTTGACGAACATCGTTTTCGGTTGGTTTTTGATTCATGACGTGCGTTAGATAATTTGGTATACCGTAGAAGACTAATTTGGGTTACAATTAAATTAATGATTTTTCAGCATTACTTGCTGAAGTTTTTTTAAAGTTCGATGAAGAGCGACCTTAGCCGTAGAATATTCCATTCCCAATATGGTTGAGATTTCTTTAATAGGTAGATCTTGTTGGTATCGCAAAGTAAGAGGATTTTGTTCTCTAGGGTTTAAGCCTTTTACTTGTTGCCAAATTTTTTCAGATTCCATTTTTTCTGATATTTCAGCGGCAATATCTGTAGTACCTGGGAGAGTATCATATATTTCTTCTTCAAGTGGAGTGGTGGAATTATTTGATTGTTTTTTGTAATAATCCTTTAGTGAGTTATGAGCAATGGTAAACAACCAAGTTTTACAGTTTGATTTTTTTGCATTATAAGATTTTCGGTACTTCCAAGCACGAAAAAAAACTTCTTGAGCTATATCATCAGCATCTTCTCGACGACTTGTACGAGCGTATATATAATTATAAATTATTTTATGAAATTCTAAAAAAAGAGCATCTAAATCTTGAGAACTTTTGATTTCGTTGATCATGAAATATTTTAATTTGACCTACGTTGATAATAAGGTATACCTTATTATTTAAAAAAAGTTTCAATTTTGTGTGTTTTTTACATTTTTTCTAAAAAATACTTGGTTGCATCTTGAACATGCCTAAAACGATCACCTTGAAGTTTTATGCCCCCAAACCAACGAGTAACTACCACAACAGTGTTTATGATGTTTTCTCTTTGCAAAACTCTTAAGATAGTATTTCCGGCACCAGTTTCACCGTCATCATTCTTGGTTTCAAATATTTTACCTTCATGAGAGATCCTCACCGCCCAAGTATTGTGAGTAGCTTTTGCATATTTTTTGTTTGATTTTAATTTTTTAAGAAATTTTTTGATATCTTCTCGTTTTTTCACGTTTCCACCAGAAACTGAGTATATAGATCCTCTATCTTTTATAATACGCTTAAAAAGCAAAAAATCTTTGTTACAAGATTTACCATCATTAAAATCTATCAATATTTGATTTGTTCGCATATTCAAAATCTTACTTATTATATAACAAAATTCAAAATCCTTTGACAAATATTTTAACCCCTCTATATTGCGTTAGCTAAGAATTTATTATACATCAAAAAAATGGCACGAGTTTGTGAGCTTACGGGAAAGAAAACTACTTCAGGGAATAATAGACCATTCTCATTGAAAGCTACTAAACGAACATTTCGTCCAAATTTGTTTTATAAACGAGTATTTAACCCATTAACTGGAAAGATTCAACGAATGAGACTTTCTGCAAAAGCTATTCGTACACTTAAGAAGTGGGCTAACCAAGGAGTTACTAAAGCTGATGAGAAGATCGTGGCAGATAAAACTGATAAAGTTAAACCAAAGAAAGCAAAAAAGTTAACGCCAAAGCAAAAGAAAGAAATGGCTGCAGCAGATGCTAAAATAGAGAAAAAGGCACCTCTTGAGGAAACAAAAAAAGCGGAATAATGAAAAAAGTTGTTGTTTTAGAAAATATTCGATCACTTCATAACGTAGGCTCTATTTTTAGAACAGCGGATGGAGCTGGTTTTGATAAAGTTTTTCTTACAGGATATACGGGAACACCTCCAGATAGAAGAATTGAAAAAGTCTCACTTGGGGCTGAGGAGTTTTTGGCATGGGAAAAAAACGAAGATTCGATAAATTGCGTAAAACAATTAAAAAAGGAAGGATACAGGATTTTAGCGCTTGAGCAGACTTCAACGTCTCAAGATCTTTTTGAAACAAAGTTTGATGATTTAGAAAAAGTAGCGTTAATTTTAGGAAACGAAGTAGAGGGGATTTCAAAAGAACTTTTAGCCTTAGCCGATATTACCTTAGAAATACCAATGAAAGGGCAGAAGGGATCGTTGAATGTGTCTATTGCCGCTGGAATAGCTATGTACCAGGTCTAAAGCAAAAAGAACCTTACTCACACCAATCACTAACGACCGGATCAAGTCCGGCAGATTTTCTTAAAATCAACATTGCATCAGTAGAATTGGCAACTCCATCACAATTCACATCACCTGTAATAGATAAATTTTCCCAATTGGTACTAGCCATATCTATTCCTAGTGAATTTTGCAGAGCAAGTGTGGCATCCGTTGTAGTGACACTTTTATCAGCATCGACATCCGCTACATTAAAATATTGATCAAAAAGCATTTTGACATTAGCTAGTCCATAACCAAAATCATCATCTCTACCAGCAGCACCTAAATCAAAGGCAGTGTCATATATGGCTGTCATTATTTGGGAAGGAGATAAACTGCTGTCTCGTTCTTTCATTAAAGCAACGATTCCCACAACATGTGGAGTTGCCATTGAGGTTCCTTGCCAGGTTTGATAATCACTAAAAACAGTACTTGTGATATTAACTCCTGGAGCCATTATGTTAAGGTCTGGACCATAATTAGAAAAATCAGCATAGTTATTGTTAATATCTACAGCACCAACACCTATTACGTTCGCATAACGTGCAGGATAACCTACTTCCGGATCACGAAGCCAATCAACACCACCATTACCTGTTGAAGAAACGATTGTAATGCCTGCATTAAAAGCATCATCAACAGCCGCTCGTTGCAAGGGATCATCAACCTCACCACCAAGACTTAAGTTTATTACATCCGCACCATTTATACGAGCATAAGTTATTCCATCTACAATTGTAACGGTTGTTCCAATTCCAACATCATCTAAAACTTTAACCGCCATAAGTTTAGCATTTGGAGCAACCCCAACGACTCCTTGCGTATTATTTACAGCAGCAACTGTTCCCGATACATGAGTACCGTGTCCATGTATTGGATCATCTGGATCATTGTCAGGGGCACGATTACTATAATCTG
>CAZBBI010000124.1:0-3086 GCA_964490135.1 uncultured Candidatus Peribacteria bacterium | reverse complement strand
AAATCGTCCGGACGAGTGATGATTAGTAGTCAGAACCATGGCTTCGCGGTTGATGAAAAGACATTGCCTGATAATTTAACGGCAACCCATCATTCTTTATTTGATGGCAGCTTGCAGGGCATTGCACGTACTGATATCCCTGCAATGAGTTTTCAGGGACATCCTGAGGCAAGTCCGGGGCCACATGATGTAGAGTCATTATTTGATGATTTTATTGAAATGATGAATCAAGCTAATTAATCACAGCAGAGTAATAATACTAATATGCCAAAAAGAACCGATATAAAATCCATTTTATTGTTAGGCGCGGGTCCGATTGTGATTGGTCAAGCCTGTGAGTTTGATTATTCAGGCACTCAAGCCTGTAAAGCCCTGCGTGAAGAAGGTTACCGTATTATTCTGGTTAATTCTAATCCGGCAACGATTATGACTGATCCGGATATGGCGGACGCGATTTATATCGAGCCGATTGATTGGCAAACCGTCGAAAAAATTATCGAAAAAGACGATACTACAGATTCCAGTCTTTCTTTTATTTGGGATATGGGAGTACTTCCACCTGATGATCCTCGAATCGTTTCAACTATGGAAGATATAGAAAAGAATCTAACAAATAAAACAGGTGGATTATGTCGATACAGAGGCGACAGATATCAACGAAATAAAAATCATAATTACTCTGAAACTATATCTGGAAATACCTGGGTAATAAGTACCCTTTGGTTAGCCAATTGGAAAATAGCTATAGCAAAAAATCAAAAAGATTTAAAAAAAGCAAAAGACTTAATCGAGTGGGTTGAAAGCCAAGCTAATTCAGCTGGAATTTTACCAGAACAAATTGATCCTTTTGAAAATAAACATATTTCTGTTGCACCTTTAACTTGGAGCCAATCTAGTTTTTTAGATACGGTACAAAGATTTTCAGAAAAATATGATAAATTAAATATTAAATAATGAATTACATAGGTATTGATGTCGGTGGAACAAAAATATTTGCAGCAAAATATTCTCCAAATTTTGAAATACTTGATAGTATAAAAATCCCAACGAGTATTGCACAAAGTAACGACTGTTTAATAAAAGATATAATTGAAATTATTGGACAACTGAAAGATGACCAAACAAAAAGCATTGGAATTTCTTGGGCGGGGCTTGTTCAATCAGACAAAAAAACAATAAAAGTTTCTCCTAATATTAAGGGGTTTTGTGCTATAAATCTTGGTAGTATAATCCAAGAGTGGTTTTGTCTGCCCACAATTGTAGAAAATGACTCACGATGTTTTGCTATCGCTGAACAATATTTTAACAAAGATCAAACAAGTGATTTATTAGGTATTACCTTTGGCACTGGAATTGGAAGTGGAATAATCATAAACCAAGCTCCACTACTGGGTGCACAAAACTATGCCGGAGAGATCGGACACCAACTTCTAAACGGAAAAGAAGCCGAAAAATTATTTGCTGGACCAGCACTAAAAAAAATATTTAAAAAAAACCTCAAAGACGTGATAAAAATGCCAAAAACAAAAATAAAAAAACAGATTACAAACGAGATTAAAATGCTAGCTCATTGGTTGTTTAATATATCCCTCACGCTAAACCCAGAAGTTATTGTGTTGGGTGGCTGGGTAAGCATAAATTTTTGGTCACGTTTTATCCCAGAAATAGGAAAAGAAATAAAAAAGTTAGCCAAAAAATGCTCATTACCTATAAAACTTAAGATAAAGATATCTAAATTAGAAAATGCTGAATCTATCGGTGCAGCTATATTGGCAAAAAAACTATGAAAATAATACTAGCTTCAACCTCTCCCAATAGAAAAGCACTGCTTGATAGAATGTCTTTTGAGTATAAGATTTCTGTACCAGATTTTGAAGAAATAGTTGATGAACAATTTTCAAACAAACAAAATATTAAAAATTTCGCCGTAGGTAAAGCTAAATCTGTTTATCCTAAATTTGAAAAAGAAAAAAATATTTTGATCTTTGGGTTTGATTCTATGATTGAGATCGGAGATATTATAATTGGAAAACCAACAACTAAAAAATCAGCCTTTGAAATGATTCAATCTTTTATTGGAAAAACCCAAAAAGTGACAACTGGTATATCTGTAATTGGTAATTTTAAAGGCAAATATTTTGAAAAAACTGATATTGTTTCCACGACTGTGAAATTCAAAAAAAACATCACAAATTGTCAGATACGAAAGTATCTAGAATTTGGCGACTGGAGCGGAAAATGTGGTGCTTACTCCATCCTTGGAATGGGACAATTTTTTATTGAAAAAATTGATGGAGACTTCCAAAATATCATTGGCATTCCAGTTCTTAAGATGGGAGAAATTATAGAAGAAATTACAGGTAAAAATCCTATAACTATTTTTGAGCCAATAAAACAGAATCTCTAAAAGATTTAGCTGCTTTTATATATTCACGAGCTTCATCTCCTATATGGTGTGAATATTCATCTCCCCACTCCCTTAAAGCTTTTCTAACAGCCGTCTCTCCGCGATTATAATAATGAAAAGTAAGATCTTTTAGATTTATTTCATCTGTAAGTCCTAACTTCTTAAGATCTTTTTGAGCTTTCCTTTTCAATATAGCTAAAAACTCAGTAGCTCTTAAAATATTTTTTTCCGGATCAAACGGATTTATTGTTTTCTTAAAATAATCATTCTTTTCAAAGCCAAAATGCAACATTTGCATTAATCCCAATGCTCCATCCTTTGATATAGCCAATGGAAATCCTTTTGATTCAACATAAATAACTTCTTCAATCCACTCAATAGGAATAGAAGGATTTAAGTTTGAAGCTTCTGTAATAGTTTTTTTGTAACTCTTTTGAAAATTCAAATTTGCATCTTTTTTCTTAACAAAACCAGGACTTATTCCCATTTTTTTTGCTAAAAATAAAGCTGCTTTCTTTCTTCCTCCATGTTCTTTTCTTAATTTTTTAAATTCTGTCTTAAATTCTTCATCAGAAAAGTTACTCCATATTTCTCTAGTTTTTTCAATACCTACCCCTTTTTCTATTTTTCTCTTTTGTTTAGATGGTTCAATCCTTATTATGTTTTTCTCATTACCTTT
>CAZBBI010000123.1:0-3090 GCA_964490135.1 uncultured Candidatus Peribacteria bacterium | reverse complement strand
GAAAATGGGGAAAGATTCCGTTCAAGTTTAATCGTATTTTTAAATGTGGGGAATGCGGCTCTGGCATAAGTGGAGAAATTCATAGAAATAGACACGATCACTTATATCTATATTACTCTTGCACTGGGGCCAGTAGTTTTGGAATGTGCAAACAGGCAAAGATACGTGGGAAAAATCTTCTTAAGCAATTTGAAAGCATTGCAGAGCAGATAACCGCTTCAGATATCAAGGAATTGAATCAACGGCAGAAAGAAGATCTTGTACGATGTAATATCTTTATAAAACCGCCTCTTGAGCCCTATAAGTTTATCCAAGACGATCTAATATGCGGAGGGACCCAAGAAAAAGCGGATGCATTGCGAGCCTTGAACGGAAAGCTTTTGATAAAAGATAAGAAGATTGAATATGTTCCCATAAGCTAGAGCTTAATAAGTTTTCCATCGTTTCCCCGAATATATCCTTTTGGTGTTTTTGGCTTAGTTGGATTTTTAGCTTCATCATCAATCTCTTTGAGGATTTTGAAAAAATTAACGAGATTTTGCGTAGCTTCTTTTTCCATGGTTAGAAGGAATTTAAATAGCCAAAATACTCAAAAAAACATAAAATAATAACAATATGAGAATAGAAAATCACCAACTAAACGTATCAGAAGCTTTTAAAGATTATCATTACCTAGTTCCAGAATATCAAAGAGAGTATGTATGGCAGGAAGATAACGTGTCCCAATTGCTCGAGGACATTGTCGAAGAATATGAAAAAGATGCTGACTCACAGTATTTTATTGGAAGTACCGTTGTTACTAAAAATAAAGATGGTGAGTACGAAGTTATTGATGGACAACAACGATTAACCACTCTTTTCTTAACCGTGTGTGCTTTTAAGAAAATACTAAAAGATCGAGAACAGGAAGAGTTTGTTCACTACCTTGAGGGAATTGTTTGTGCGAAAAGTCTTCGTGGAGGAAAAATGGTTCAACTCCCCCACCTAACCCTTCAATACGAGAACTCTTCTCGGCTATTAGAAAAGATCCTAGCAGGAGAAGTGATATCAGAAGAGTTCTATGGTTCATCAAAGAATATAAAGACTGCTTACGAAGTTGCTACAGACTATATATCACGACAATTCGAAGACTCGGAAGAGCTAACAAAATTTTGTGAATATTTTCTTGAGAAGGTGAGCTTCATACAGATTGATACCCAGTCGATTAGCGACGCTTTAAAAATATTTGAAACGGTTAATGAGCGAGGAATTGGACTCAATCCTATGGATCTACTTAAGAATCTTATCTTTATGCAAATAGATAAAGAAAAATTTAGCAGTGTTAATTCTGAATGGAAGAAAATAACAGATCTTTTAGCAAAAAATGGACAGAAACCACTCCGATTCCTTCGTTATTTCTTGCTGGCAAACTATCAAGTGAAAGATAAAAAAGGACGTTTAGGAGTCTATGAAGATGAGATTTACGATTGGATTTCAAATCATGACGAACAGTGTGGATATACCAAAAAACCTTTTGAGTTTTTAGAAAAAATAATAGAAAACTCGGAAAGCTATATAAACTTTTCAAAGGGTCTAGATATCAATGGAAAACCAAGTATGGCTATTCAAAATATTTACCGCCTAGCAGGAGATCGATACAGTTTGTATCTAATACTCGCTTTGGCAGGAAGAAAGCTTACAACCGAGAATTTTGAGTACCTGATGAACCAAATTGAAGTATTGGTTTTCCACTACATCATGAGTCGTTCTTCAATGAAAGAACTCGAACGTAATTTTATAAAATGGGCGGCTCTTATTCGTGCTATTGGTGAAACAGATGAGCAAGATGAAGCTATAAAAGAATTTGTAGCCCAATACATCACCCCAAACGTTGAGAAAATGACAGAACTAAGTTCACAAGCATTCTTGTACTCTGACTGGAACTCGTTCCCAAGATACCGTCTTAAATATATTTTAAGTAAGATTGCTCAGTATGTAGATACTGCGATGTCTCCAGACAAAAAACCATTAGGTTCTTATGACAGTGGAGAAATCGAGCACATTCTTCCAAACACCCCTACTCCAGAATTAATTGAACTCATTGGGGACCAACAATCCTACGATAAATATAAGCTTAAGCTCGGAAACCTAACCTTGCTTGAAAAAGTTCCTAATATCCTTGCAGGGCGAAGCTTCTTCACAGAAAAGGCAGCAGCTTATAAGGCTTCAAACTTCTATATCACTAGATCAATCATTAAAAAAGAAGAGCTTGGAAGTAATAATGCCATTATTCGAATGAACACGAAGCTTCTAAGTTTTGATAATTGGGGAGCGGAACAGATTGATCAACGACAAGAAATGATGGCAAAGTTAATGTTAGAAATCTGGAAAACAAACTAAAAAATAGCGGTAAATGAATAAAAAAAAATATTGGCATAAAAATATTATAATAAAAACGTTAACAAAGGAGATTGGGAGCTTTAAATTAATACTTACTCTGTCATTTTTTGTAATTTTATTTATTTGGAATAAATTCATGGGAAAGCCTTTTGAGTGGGAATGGATAGATCCCATTTCAGTTCCCCCATATGTGAGACTGTTTTATAGTGCCTTAGTTTTCATAAGCCTTGGTAGCTTTTTGTGTTTCATCGGACTTTATAGAGTCCTGTATAAAATTTTTGTTGGATTTTTAGGAGATTTCAAAACCTATAAAGAGGTAAAGTCTTTTATTTGGATTTGCTTAATTGCTTTGATGTATTTCAAAATAATACCATGGATTATAGATGTATTGAACATTATCATTTCTGTTGGTTATAACTTATTTAAAATGATATTTTATATTTCTCCTATTGTTGGAATTGTCTTGATTTTAGCGGTATTTCTTACTTTAATTTTATCTAAAATTAAAAATAAATATGACATTCGACCATACTAAAACTTTCGATAATATTCGCAGAACTGTTGCAAAAGTGAATAAGGACACCATGAAAATGTTGGTGTCTCTGCCAGACTTTCAAGAGCGAGTGAAAAAAATCCGTGAAAAATACGGCATTCCCTCAACAGGGTTAGAAGATAATAAAGCCAGTGAAGAATGGCATAATTACCTCTATG
>CAZBBI010000122.1:0-3184 GCA_964490135.1 uncultured Candidatus Peribacteria bacterium | reverse complement strand
GAAGGAGATGCAAATCCAATTATGATTAACGATCCTCGTTTTTCTCCAGCAGGATTTTTAGCCACCAAGAGTAAAGCAGATCTTGCCTTTACGATGCACATGCTTACTTGGCTCGCAACCGGTGGGACAGCCGCCATCGTTGAATTTCCTGGGGTTTTGTATCGTAGTGGAGCGGAGGCAAAGATCAGAAAATATTTGATTGATAATAATTACATCGATGCCGTTATCCAATTACCCCCAGATCTTTTCTTTGGGACGACTATTGCGACTTGTGTTTTGGTTCTCAAGAAAAGTAAGAAGGATAATAAAACTCTGTTTATTGATGCTTCTGCTGAATTTGTTCGTGGAGGAAACAAAAACAAACTTAGTGAAGAAAACCGCAAGAAAATTTTAGATGCTTTTGTAGAACGAAAAGATGCAGAATATTTTGCAAAACTGGTGGATAATAGTGAGATTGCTGAGAACGATTACAATATTGCTGTATCAGGCTATGTCGTGGCAGAAGACACAAGGGAGGTTGTGGACATAATAGAACTCAATAAAGAGATTGAGCAAATTGTGGCAAAGCAGGGGCAGTTAAGGACAACGATTGATACAATTATAGTAGATATTGAAGGAAATAATTTTAAAAATAACTAAAAATTATGAAAAAAGATTTACAAAATCATGGACCAAATAAAATTGCACACTTGCAAATGATTCAAGGTGTAATTGATAGAATGGGAGGCAATCTATTTTTCTTGAGAGGTTGGTCTATCACATTACTTGCAGGGCTATTTGCAATTTCGACCTCAGATTTATTAAAAGTAGCTGAATGGGCACCGTTATTATTTTTTGTCCTCTTGCTGTTATTCTGGATATACGATGCATATTTCTTGTCTTTAGAGCGAAAATTTCGTGGATTGTACGACAAGGTGCGAAAAATTCCAGAAACAGAAATTGATTTTTCTATGAGCATTGGAGAATTTAAAACTCACGCAGATAAGACACTTTTTGCATGTGCTTTTTCTTTCACATTACTTGGTTTTTACGGAATTTTAGGATTAGCCATGTTTATTATTATTTGGTTAGTTTCGTAAAAAATATGGCAAAAATATTTATCAGTTACAAATATGGTGACAAATATGTACGACAACATGAGTCATATAGTCATAATGATTGGATACTTGAAATGGATGAGGGTAATTATCTGACAGCAAGAGATTATGTAACCCATTTGATGGATAAAGTATTAACAGATCATACAAACAAAGCGGAAAAGGATGATGAAGATTTAAGCGACCTTTCCGAAGAAACAATACAACAAAAGCTATATGACAGAATCTATGATAGTACGGTAACTATCGTTTTACTTTCTAAAAAAATGAAGAATTCCAGAGAGGAGAAGTCTCAATGGATTCCAAGGGAAATAGTTTATTCCCTACGAGAACAATCGAGAGAAGATAGAACAAGTTACACAAATGGGATTTTAGCTATAGCTTTGCCAGATGAAAATGGTATTTATGATCATGCTATTATGCACCAAGATTGTGGAGTAAGAAGTTGGCAAACCAATTCTTTTTTTAAGATTCTTGGGAATAATATGTTTAATAAAAAGAATAAAAATCATGAATTTTGTGATTCATGCTCAAGTCATCATCACCATGGAGGTGATCATTCTTATGTTCACCCAGTAAAATGGGATGATTTTGTGGAAGATCACAATAAATATATAGACCATGTTTTGAATTTAAAAGACAGACTAGATGAATTTGAATTAACAAAGTCCCATGAATAATAATCAACTCAACATTGACTTTGAAGAAAAACTTGAAACAGTTAAATCTTTTATTAGTTCTTTAGTTCAAGAATCTAACTTAGTTTATAATAAATTAAGCGATGAAAAATGCATAAGAACTTTAGCAATTCTTTCTTTTGCAAAAGCAGAAGTTTTTTCTTGTTATTGGGCTCTTTATAATGGAAACAGCGAAAGAAAGAACAAAGAAAAAATGATTATATGGATGAATAAATTTTTATTATCAAATAATGTAATTTTATCAGAATTCCCTCATTACAAAAAGATCTCAAGCGATGATTTGTACTACTTAAGATGTAATCTCATGCACTTTTTTTCTTGTACTTATAAAGCAATTGGAATTTCAAATGGAGATGAAAGAACATTAGAAAAATGTTTCACCGATTCTGGAATTTTTATTTCTAATATGTCTTTGAATTTACTTATTTATGAAGGAGCGATAATGATGTTAGAAATATTGTTGGACGAAACAAATCAAACTGAAGAACATAAACAAGGAATAGAAAGAATTTATGAAAAAATTAAAAGCGAAGGTGCGTTCCAATTTAATATCTAATAAATAATGAAAATAACTCAATCAAAAATCAACCAACTTATCGCTGAACTTTGCCCAAATGGTATTGAGTTTTTAGAGTTAGATAAAGTAGCAAAGATCACTATTGGTGAGTTTGTTCATAAAAACAAACAGAATCCAAATGGAGAATACCCTGTCTTTAACGGCGGAAGAGCTGAGACAGGATTTTATCATGAGTTTAATAATAGTGGAAATAAGATAATAATTAGTGCGAGAGGGGCTAACGCAGGATTTGTGAATAGGATTTCAAAATCTTATTGGGCAGGAAATAGTTGCTATACAATTGATGTTTCTAATACAGATCAATTAAATTGGGTGTTTGTATTTTATTATTTGAAAGATAAGCAAAGCAAGCTTACTGCTGATCAACAAAAAGGAGGTATTCCTGCTGTTTCAAAAAAACAGATTGAAAAATTAAAAATCCCCATCCCACCTCTCAAAGTCCAAGAAGAAATCGTTGACATTTTGGACAAATTCACACAATTAGAAGCAGAGCTAGAAGCAGAGCTAGAAGCAGAGCTAGAAGCAGAGCTAGAAGCGAGAAAGAAGCAGTATAAGTATTATAGGGATGAGATGTTGAGTTTTGGGGATGATAATATGCAGTGGAAGAGTTTGGATGAAGTATGTCTTTCTATAAATGCTGGTGGGGATTTGCCAAAAAATTATCTAAAAGGACAAAAGAAACCAACAGAAGAGCTCCCTTATCCTATTTATTCGAATGGAACTGATGAAAGTGCCTTATATGGTTATACAGACTCTTACAAAGTAGATAAAAAAGCCGTGACAATTTCAGCACGTGGAACAATTGGTTATCA
>CAZBBI010000121.1:0-3209 GCA_964490135.1 uncultured Candidatus Peribacteria bacterium | reverse complement strand
AGTGAATGAATGTCAGGCAGGTGGGACTGATGATGAATTGATTACATGGAAGTACAAAGTTGACTACGATGCAACAAATCAGCGATATTATTTAATTGATGGGACAAATAATACGGAAATGGATATTTCAACGGCAACAGATTTTTCAGAATATCAACTTTATTATGATGAGACAACGCATAGATACACTCATGATTCAACAGGAGTAGGAGCAACAAAATATCAGACACCCTTTTATCGGCAGATACAGTTGGAAGTACACGATGGGGATAATGCGGATCACACTGTGCCAGGCTGTACGGCCGTTCCTCAGTGTCAAGAAGCAAAATTCAAAGTTGTTTCACTAATCCAATGGAAAGAAGAAGGAGCGTTGAGGAATTCTGCCTTAGAGCATCATCTTTATGATTTTTATGAAAGAGCAGACTATTAATAAATAAAATGATGAAAAAATATTTTCAAAATAAATACAAAAAATCAGGAGTAACACTTCTGGAACTATTGATTGCTATTGGTATCTCTTCAATAGTGATTGTTTCTGTTTTAACAACTGTTGGTAATATTTATTTTTCTCAAAAAAAAGTGAGATTTTCTCAGAATTTTTACACAGAATCTAGGATATTAATGGAACGAATTTCGCAATTCGCACGAAACAATACCATTGATTATGATCGGTATTTTTTAGAAGTTGGGCCAGATGATACAAATATTGTATCTCCTGCTATCGCGGTTTGTGCTAATTTTGTTAAGGAGCAACATAAAGATACTAGTTCACTTGTAAATAATGCAGATAACAGAGCTGGCGCAGGTGATTACATAGGAGGGTATCCTAGTATTTTTTATTGGGATACGGATGCTGATGGAAATGGTACACAAGATCGTAATTTGGGAGGGATGAATATAAATGGAGATGCTGATCCGTGTGCTCAGGCATTTTCTGAAACACTTGGTATTACAAATAATAAGTCACAAGCGTCGCTTTATCTAATAAATGGAGCACGTACATTGCGAACAGCAATTCGTAATAAACTTATTAATAACGCTGCTACACCAGTAAGAGTTGAACCTTTTGATCAAGATAATGATAATGATATTGATGATGATGATTATTTAGTACTTAGTGTAGATACAGACGAAAGTTTTCGCGTGGAAATTCAACGTCAACTTGGTGCTGATACCGATAATGATTTAGTAGCTGATGTTTGGGCCCCCTCTGAATCGGTAACAATTGATATTGATAGTGATGGAGGTGTTGAAACAGGGGAAATTAGAGTCCATTGGGACGATGTAAGCTCTCAATGTATTATTTATGTAGATGACGGTGCAAATTCTGGAGAGTATGATGTGGGAGAATCTTATGTTAAAATTTTAGGAGACGAAACTTCAGAAGATTTTTGTGCAAAGGCTCATGATTGGACATCTATTTCCCCTAAATTAATAAAAATTGATGACCTAACATTTAATCCTGCACCAGACAGAGATCCGTTTCTGAATTTTCGTGTTGATGAGGCACAAATTCATCCTCATGTGTTTATTAGCTTAAAAACAGATGTTCGTGATCCAAGTGCTCATGGATTTGAGGCTGGTAATCAACCTAAATTATCATTTCAAACAACAGTAAGTTCTAGGGTTTTTGGGAATACGAGGTAGCTAAAAATAACTTTTAAATTCTTAAATTTTCCCTAATATCTTTGCGAGATTTTATAACAAAAAAAATGAAAGACTTAATTCTAGTAGGCATTCAAGGTTCAGGAAAAGGAACACAAGCTAAGATTTTAGCGAAAAAACACGGGTACCAAATATTTGAAACAGGAGGAGCTTTGCGTGGCATTGCAGCAGAAGATTCAGAACTAGGGAGGCAAGTTAAGGAAATTACTACTCGTGGGGATTTAGTTTCAAATGAAATCGTGATGGCAATTGTGGCTGATTTTATTGCAAAATTAGATGGATCGTCACCGGTCATATTTGACGGAATTCCTCGATCAGAAGAACAACGAGTGAGCTTAGAGACTTTACTTGAAAATAAAGGACGGTCATTCGAAGTGCTTGCTGTTGAGCTGTCAGAAAAAGAAGCATTTAAACGAATGTTTAAGAGGGCAGAACTAGAAGGACGAGCAGATGACAATGAGACATCTATGAAAAAAAGAATTGCTAATTTTTATGAGTTTACCGCTCCTATGTTAGAAACTTGGCGTAAGGCTGGAAAATTAATACAAATTTGTGGTGAACATAGTATTGAAGAAGTGAGTGAGAAAATTGGAAAAGTGTTAAATTAAAAATGTCTAAATCAACTATTTATATCAAAACCAAAGAAGAAATTGCTTGCATGCGGAAGGCAGGACTTATTTTGCAAAAAGCACAAAAAGCGATGAAGGATATGATTAAACCTGGAGTTACTTTAAACGAGATTGACCGCGTAGCTGAAAAAAGCATCAGATCGGAAGGAGGAATCCCTGGATTTTTAGGTTATCAAGGATTTCCTAAAACTATCTGTACTATGCTAAATTCAGAAGTAGTTCATGGAATACCAGATGAGCGGAAATTGAAAGCAGGGGATTTGATTTCAGTAGATTGTGGGGTTCTTTGGAAAGATTTGAATGCTGATGCGGCTTTTACCGTAATAGTTGGAGGAGATGACACTAACCCTGCTAGAGCGAGATTTTCTAAATATGTTAAACGTGCTTTGGAAGCTGGGTGTGCTGTTGCAAAAGCAGGAAACACCACAGGGGATATCGGTTGGGCGGTTGAAAATGAAGTACGAAAAGGTGGTTACAGTGTTGTCAGGGATTTTACCGGACACGGACTTGGCTATGATCTGCATGAAGATCCGTATGTATTTAATTATGGGAAGAAAGGAAAAGGAGAGAAATTAGTAGAAGGTATGACTATTGCCATTGAGCCAATTATCGCCATGGGAAAAACTAAACATAGAACACTTAAAGACGGCTGGACGGTAGTTACTTGTGACGGTAAAGACGCCTGTCAGTGGGAACACTTTGGAGTGATAAGAAAAGACGGATTTGAGATTCTGTCTTGATGTCTTGACAACTCTGTAAAAAAGATTAAACCTTTCATAATTTAAAATATAAATAGCTAAAACTTAATTTAGTTATTTGATTACTCGTTATTATTTAAATATATGGAGCACCACTCATTTCTCTACGGCGCATTGGCAGTCTTTAGTTTACTTACTCTGGCGTCGGGAATACACG
>CAZBBI010000120.1:0-3231 GCA_964490135.1 uncultured Candidatus Peribacteria bacterium | reverse complement strand
AGCTTTATGACTGGTGACTACAATGGTCAATAATTTATTATAAATTCCTATTTAATTCTAAAAAAGCCGATAAAAATTAGGAGAAATTGATAAAATTCAATATTTAGTTGTTAACGATGTAAGCAAGCATAAAATTATATAAATTACTAAAAAACATATTTTCTGTGATTCCTGTTTTTGGTCCTGATTTTTTAGAAATTGCTGAAATTCTTATTTTTTTAATAGGAGCATTAACTATTATTATGGAAATTTTAGCTGACAGGTTTGACCGACAAAGACTTACACAAGAAAAAATTTTATACTTAAAAAAAGAGAACAAGAAAGAATAAAATCAATATAATTCTAAATAAACTTATATTCCTCTAAATAATTTAAAACCTTTTCTACACACTCATCCACTCCCTCCTCTGCTGGAAAAAGCTCTATCTCTGGATTTTCTGGCTCTTCATAAGGATCAGAAATTCCTGTAAAATTTTTAATTTTACCTTCCCGTGCTAAAGCATACAATCCCTTTCTATCCCTTTTTTCACAAACATCCAACGGTGTATTTACAAAAATTTCAAGAAAATTTTCTATTTTTATACGAACACCATCACGTTGAGCTTTATAAGGAGAAATGAATGAAGCTAGTACACCAACATTGTTTCGACTTAATAGCTTGGAAACAAATCCAACTCTTCGTATATTTTCATCTCGATCTTCTTTTGAAAACCCTAAATCCTTAGTCAGTGATTCACGCACAATGTCTCCATCTAAAAGTTCAACTAAAACACCCTTATCTTCCAATATTTCATAAAGTTTTTCGGCAATAGTACTTTTACCAGATTGAGAAAGACCAGTAAACCACAGGACAAATCCTTTTTGATTTTTGTATTCCCTATGTTGGAATTTTTTATAAACATCATCAACCAAAACATTTCGTCTTTTTACTAAAACATTATAAACTTCTGGTCGAATAATATAATCAGGTGGTTGTTCTTTGTTTTTTATAAGAGTTCTCAGTTTTGTTCCACTAAAATGAACTTGATCTTGTTTGTCTGGGCATTCTGTAATAAAACAATGTTTTTCTGTTTTTTTGCTCAATACAACTTCTGGAAATTTTAAAATTTTTATCCCAATTTCTTCTTCAGAAAATTGATCAAAAATCTCCTGTGCCTCATAATGTCCATAATAGTTTCCTACGCCCGCATGATCCCTTCCTACTATAAAATGAGTACAACCATAGTTCCTGCGAATTAAGGCATGAAAAACTGCCTCCCTTGGTCCAGCATAACGCATCTTTAATGGCAAAATACCCAAAACAACCTTGTTTTTAGGAAAATATTTATCAATCAAAACTTCATAACTGGAAATAATATATTCATCTTTGAAATCATCTAATTTTTTTTCACCAATTACTGGTTGAATAAAAAGTCCATCTACGTTTTCCAATGCGGCTTTTTGTAAAAACTCATGACCAATATGTGGAATATTTCTTGTTTGAAAAGCTACAATATTTTGCCACCCCCTCCATTTAAATATTTTTTTTGTTTCAGCGGGTGTAAAGTTATGTTCTGGGAAAATTTCTTTATTATCATTAAATAGCCACACAGATCCCCCTAAAAGATAGGGCTTCATTTGATAAACATATTCTACACCAGGATGTAGTTTATCAGTTGTTCCAAAAACATTTTTTGCCCAAAAAGTTGAATCATATTCATAAACTTCTATATCTTTAATTAGTGCAAAGGGGTGTCCTTTTTCATCCAAAAGAACAACTTTTTTCTCTTTTTCAATTTCTTTTTTTTGATCAGAGTCTATATCAAAAGTTATAGGTATCGACCACACAGAGCCATCAGACAACCTCATGTCTTTTACAACAGATTGAAAATCATCTTGTTTTAAAAAACCATCAAGTGGAGCATACACACCATTTGCTATATTTATTACATCTTTTTTTTGCTCTCTATCTTTAACTAAAATAGTCTTATACTGAGATAGATTCGAAATAATCGTATCTTTTTCTTCTACAGCAATAATTTGTGGTTCAAAATCAAGAAACTTATCAGACATTATTTTTACAAAAATCAATTAAAACTGAATGAAGTATAGTATTTGATGACACAATTCCAAATTTATTTTTTACTCCTGATTGCGTGTAGTCTATTGGTTGCCCTGTAACACCAGTCATCAGCCCTCCTGCTTCTTTTAAAATTATATCAGGTCCACAACTATCCCAAATTCCCATTTGATCGGTTGGGTTAAAGAAAAAATCAGCTTTTCCTTCTGCCAAAATCCCTACTTTTACTCCATTACTCCCACATTTCACTAAATTCATATTATACATTTCTGCAAAATCTTTCATTTCCCCAGAAAAATGATTTCGACTAACTACAATTCTTGCCCTTTCTGGAGTTTCCACCGCTAAAACCTTTAATTTTTGTTGTTTTCCATTTTCTAAAAGATAAGAACCCTTTCCTTTTGTTGCAAAATAAATTTTATCTTTTGCCGGAACAGAAACAACCCCCAATACAACTTCCCCCTTATGAATTAGTCCAATCATAATAGAGAATTCATCTGTTTTTTGAAGGAAGTCCTTTGTTCCGTCTAATGGGTCAATAACCCAAAAAGTCTCAGTTGTTTTTCGATCAAAAGATTCTTTTGATTCTTCTGATAAAATTGGATAATTAAATTCTGATAAAAGTTTTGTTAAAAAATCATGAGACAGTAAATCAGCTTTTGTTACAGGAGAGTTATCATTTTTATTTTCAAATTCAATTGAATCTTGATTATATATTTCTAATAATTCGAGGTTTAAGGTTTTTAATTCTTCTAAAATTTTAAAAACAAGATTATTTAGATTTTCCATGATGAAATAGGTGAAAAAACAATAAAGCTAAAAAGAATATAAAACATTCTCCAAATAAAAACCAGAAACGACTAACTATAACGAGAGAAATTGCATCGGATTTCTCCCAATTTATAAAAGTTAAATAAGCTAATAAAACGCCTTCTCTTACACCTAATCCTCCAGGACTAAAAACGGAAACAACCCCAATAACACTAGCAAGTGAAAAAATTAAACCCATGGTTGATGTCGATAGTTCGGTACCATAAATACTCACAGATAAAAAATAAAATCCCAATGACCAAAATCCCCAAGATAAAATAGCAAAAGGAAATACTTTTAAAATTTCTAAAAAATTCAATCTCCTTACTTTAAATGACTTAAGTTTGAAAAAATTCAATATA
>CAZBBI010000119.1:0-3241 GCA_964490135.1 uncultured Candidatus Peribacteria bacterium | reverse complement strand
GAAATTGTTCCTAGTCGGATATCTCTTTTCTTCAAAACTGCTTTTATGATATCTTGCCGTTTCATTGGTCCATTATTCTCTACTAGAACGGATTGGATAAGGTCACAAACTGTTCCAGAAGGTAGTCCCCATTCTTCTAATGCATAAAGACCTCTTCCAACCAACACAAACTCATCATGACGAATTAATTCGTTATGAATTGCCTGATGGGTTACCATTTTTTTAGATTTAAAATCCTCAATTACATGATTTATAACTTCATTAAAATGAAGAGGCTTTCCAAGATCTTTAAAGATGATCATGATTTTGTCCTTAATCGATCTAGGATTTATATGTCTCCAACTAGCAAGTCCCCAACCATCTTCTGTTGGCTTAAATTCCCAATCAATTTGCAAAACAGAGTCAATGAGTGGCTCTGGGTGCTGAGATGACATAATCTTTGCAATGCCGTCAACTGGCATAACATCTTTTTTCTTTTTCAAAACTTTTTTAATACCAGCAATACAGTCCTTAACGGAAAGAAGTGATACATCAGAAGTTCTCCAAAATGTTCTATAAAATTGATTTTTTTCTTGCTTAATCAATTGAGATGAAACTTTCATAGCTAATTTCATAGCGTTAGCTTCAACGTCCTTAGTATTACTTAAACTCTTCAGCATAGTCGAAACAAGCATATCCTCAGACATAACTTTTCCATGCTCTTGAAGAATAGAAAAAGCTAATTTATGAATCTTCTGCATAGACGGATCCATAGAGATTCTAGCTAACTTCGTTAAAGCAACTGCTTCAATCTGTCTAACTCTTTCTCTCGTAACTGAGTATCCTTGTCCAATTTTATCAAGCGTCTCTTTTGCCCTCCCGTCAAGCGAAAACCTTCGCTGGATAACATCTCGTTCTTTCTCCGTCAGAAGCCCTAAAAGCCTCGTCATAAGCTCTGAAAAGTTGACTTGTACGTCTTGAGTAGTCATAATTTCTTTTTTTTAATAACTTTTTTACCATACTTAGAATGGAGAAAACCCCTATTCCCTTATTAAGAAATTTAGTCATTACAACACTCTTGTCAAACTTTTAATTATATTTTTTCCGCTCTTTTTATAAGCTTTTAAATTTAAATTTTATTAAAAAACTTGCCTTTTTTTCTCCCTACAATAAATTCGTACTGTCGTAGCGGTGCAAATTATGAAAAAAGACATTCCACTTTCTAGTATCTGTAAAAAAATATCTAACTATTCTCCTAAAGAATTAGAGAATTTTTTTAAATCTTTTTTTACAGACAAAGAAATTGATACTCTAAAGGGTCGAATAAATCTCATCGACCTACTCTTAAAGAAGGTTCCACAACGGGAAATAGCTAAAAAACTTGGTATAAGTTTTACACTAATAACACGTGGCTCTCATGAGCTAAAAAACGAGATTGGAAAAGAATTTTTTCCAAAATTTTTTAAAAAATAAACATGTTACTTGAAGTATATGATTACGATGAAAGCAATTGCCTTCCTATATCTGTTTTTAAAGCTGTTCGCAAAAAACATGGTACCCCAATCACCTTGCTTGAAGCGGCTTTGTCGGACGAATCAAGTCCTTTTTCTTTTATAGGATTTCGTCCTGTCCAAGAAATAATTAGTTCGGAAAATACATTTGAAAAAATCGAAAAAGCCTTAGACGTATCAAAAAAATTTCCTAAAAACTTTCATCTATCTGGCGGTCTTCTCGGGTATTTTAATTGGGAAATTTTTGAAGAAATTGAACCGCCTAAATGCGGAGTAAAAAATAAAAAACAAACACCACCTCATGCACTTTTTTATGAGTTTTCAAGATTTTTTATTTTTGATCATCAAGAAAAAAAGATTTTTGCGATTCAAACAAATTTTAAAGAACCAGAAAAATTTCATAAAGAAAATAAAGAATTTTTAAGCTCAGTGAAAGATTCATCTGAAAGTTCATTGCTGGCCGATGAAATTCAAAATGAAAAAAATGCAGATTTTTCAATTTTTCAGTCAGAACAAACCCAAGAAGAATTTGAAAAAAAAGTGACCTTTGCAAAACAAAAAATTCTTAACGGAGAGGTCTTTCAAATGATTGTTTCCAATGGATTTAAAGCTAAAACCGATAAAGATGGTCTAGATTTTTATGAAGCTTTGCGAGTAATAGAGCCCACTACTCATCTATTTTTTCTTGATTTCGGAGAACATGGACAAATCGCTGGAGCAAGCCCCGAAGTGCTGGGCTCAAAAAGAGGGAAAAAGGTTTTTTATTCTCCGATTGCTGGAACTAGGTTTCGAGGAAAAGACGTAAAATCTGATCAAAAAATATTAGAAGAGATGTGTAATGATCCAAAAGAAAACGCTGAACATGATATGCTGATTGATTTGGGACGAAACGATTTAGGTCGGGTTTGCAAGACTGGTTCAATAAAAATAACTAAAGAAAAATATGCCAAGAAATTTGCTAACCTAATGCACTTAGTAACAGACATTGAGGGGGAAATAAAAGACGATTTAAGTGCTATTGATTTCTTTAAATCAATTTTTCCAGCAGGAACGCTTTCTGGAGCTCCCAAGATTCGGGCCATTGATTTAATCAGCCAAATCGAACCCAATCGTCGTGATTTATACGGAGGAGCAGTGGGATATTTTTCGGCTGATGGAGATATGGAATTTTGTATAGCAATTCGCAGCTTTTCACAGAAAGACGGAATTATTAAATTTCGTACCGGAGGTGGAATAGTACAAGACAGTGATCCAAAAAAAGAATGGCTAGAGGTTCACAATAAGGCCAAAAGTTTGTGTAAAATAATAAACCACGTCTCTAAATGATGTCTAATTTGTACGAATCCGAGAATACCCAAAGGAGCGAAGAATTGAAACTGGGTAAAAAATTATTACTTATCGATAACTATGACAGTTTTACTTATAATTTAGTTCAATATTTTCAAGAACTAGGAGTAGAAGTGATCATAAAAAGAAATGATGAAATAACCGTAAAGGAAGTAAAAAAAATTGATCCTGATTATTTGGTTTTCTCTCCTGGTCCCGGGACGGTAGAAAATAGTGAAGACATAGGAATCGGACCAGAATTATTCAAAAAATTAAGAGGGAAAATCCCGATATTAGGGGTTTGTCTGGGACATCAAATGATTGGTCATATTTTTGGTGGAGAAATTATTAAAGTCGAACCAAGACATGGAAAAAGATGGCCGATAAAAGTTTTGAATAAATCCGGCTTATTCAAAAAATTTAAT
>CAZBBI010000118.1:0-3277 GCA_964490135.1 uncultured Candidatus Peribacteria bacterium | reverse complement strand
AAAGAAAGCTGTACGGGTCGAGGAAATGGTTAATTATTTTTCTTATGATTATAAGGTTCCAGCTAGTAAAGAACCACCTTTTGCAACTCATTTAGAAATTGCAGAAACCCCTTGGAATAGTAAAACAAAGTTGCTTCATATTGGAATAAAAGGGTATGAAAAACAAAATACGGAACGTCCACAATCAAATTTAGTTTTTTTACTCGATGTTTCCGGGTCAATGAATAATTCTGACAAATTACCATTGTTGAAAAAATCATTGAAAATGTTATCAAAAAACTTAAATGATGATGACAAAATTTCAATTGTTACTTATGCAGGAGCTACAAAGATTGTACTAGATGGAGCTGATGGGAATAACTTGGCTGGGATTGAAACAGCTCTTGATAATCTAAATTCTGGTGGTTCTACGGCAGGAGCAGCGGGAATAGATTTGGCGTATAAAACAGCGGAGAAAAATTTCATCAAAGGTGGCATTAATAGGATCTTATTAGCAACTGATGGAGATTTTAATGTAGGGATTACGGATTTTGATGAGCTGAAAGAGCTAGTTGAGAAAAAAAGAGAAAATGGAGTTTCTTTGACGACATTGGGATTTGGAACGGGGAACGTAAATGATCATTTGATGGA
Source organism: uncultured Candidatus Peribacteria bacterium (assembly GCA_964490135.1). GTDB lineage: Bacteria > Patescibacteriota > Gracilibacteria > UBA4473 > UBA4473 > JALWQU01. The sequence continues at coordinate 2,647 of CAZBBI010000118.1, read as the reverse complement.
ACAATTAGCAGATGTTGGTAATGGGAATTATGCCTATATTGATTCGGTTTTAGAAGCCCAAAAAGTATTGGTTACCGAGGTTGGTTCAACACTTGAAACAATTGCAAAGGACGTGAAAATTCAAATTGAATTTAATCCTAAACTAGTAGCGGAGTATCGTTTGATTGGATATGAGAATCGTGTGTTGAAACGAGAAGATTTTAATAATGACAAAATAGATGCAGGAGAAATTGGAGCAGGACATACAGTAACTGCTATCTATGAAATTGCCTTAGTTGGAGAAGGAGGGGAAATCTTGCCTCCGTTGCGTTATGGAGCAGAGGATACAGGGGAAATAAAAATAGAATTTGTGAATGAGTTAGCTTTCCTGAAAATTCGATATAAAGCTCCAGATGGGAATAAGTCTAAATTAATTGTATTCCCCGTTAAAAAAGATTTGATATCAATGGATGAAATATCAGATAATTTCAAATTTGCAGCATCAGTAGCAGCTTTTGGACAAAAATTGCGAGACAGTAAATATTTATCTGATTATTCTTATGGCGATATTCGAAATTTAGCAAAAGAAGCTAGAGGAGATGATGAGTGGGGATATCGAGCGGAATATATACAACTAGTTGATTTAGCGAAGAATTTGGAAGATTAACGAGGAGATTCCTCCCCTGAATAGGGGAGGTTAGGCGGAGTAGAATTGTTATTATGTTTATCAACAAACAGTGAACAATATTATTGTTCACTATTTTTGATGTTTGTTTGTAATGTTGGAAGAAATATAATACTTGTAGCTATCAATTCATTGAAGTTACTAGAATTTATTTTTATTCTTTTTATAATACTTCTATGAATTGGGATTTTGATAAATTTATCGATTTATTTGAAGGAAAAGATGCATCAGTATTGTTGCATCAGGGAAAATGGGGGATAGAAAAAGAATTTTTACGAGTAAATAAAACAGGGGAGTTGGCTTTAACTCCTCATCCAGAAGTGTTTGGTGATAAACTTACAAACCCATTGATAACAACAGATTATTCAGAAAGTCAGGTAGAAATTATTACACCACCTTTTGAAAGTGTGGAGGAGGTTTTTGAGTATTTAGAGAAATTTCAATCAAAAATAGAGTTAGGTATAGAATATGCTTGGCCGATGAGTATGCCTTGTGATTTGCCAGCAGAAGATGATATTCCGATTGCGCGATATGGAGACTCTAAACAAGGGCAGGCAAAGGAAAAATATCGGAAATATCTAGCGAAAAGGTATGGTAAAAAAATGCAGATGGTGTGTGGGATGCATTATAATTTTTCGTTTGCAGATAGTCTTTTAGAATTTTTATCACAAAACCTTGGATTTGTTGGGAATTTACAAGAATTTAAAAATGAAGTTTATTTTTCTCTTGGGCGTAATTTCTTGCGATATAAATGGCTTTTTATCTATCTTTTTGGAGCTAGTCCGGTGGTGGATAAAAGTTATGAGACAAAATTTATTGAAAAAATGGATATTTTTGGAGAAAAATGCCCATGTTTAAAAGAACAATCTTATTATCTAAAAGATGCTACATCTTTGCGGATGATTAGATTAGGGTATTCCAATACATTGAGGGGAGAGATTTTTGTTTCTTATAATAGTTTGGAATATTATATAAACGATATTAAACAGGCGATATCAAATAAAGAATTAATTAATGAAAGTGAATATTATAGTCTTATTCGATTCAAACCAAAATTAGAACCAGAAGGGACAGTTCTATCAGCTTTAGAGAAAAATGGTGTAAATCATATAGAAATAAGAGCCATGGATTTAAATCCATTTTTACCATTAGGAGTAAGTATGAGTCGACTTTATTTTTGTCAGATTTTAATGATTTTTTGTTTATTTGAGCCTAAAAGTCCACTTTCCAAGGAAGAAAAAAAGTACACACGGATAAATCAGGAAAAAATATCTTTATTTGGGAGAGGTGATGAGATATCATTGATAAATAACGAAGGAAAAGAAGTGAAAAGTGAGGATTGGATGGAAGAAATTTTTGGAAAATTATTAAAGATTGCCAAAATTTTGGACAAAAATAAGACAGAAAAAAAATATGAATGGGTTGTTGAGAGGCAAAAACGAAAAATTAAAGATAAATCACTATTACCTTCGGCTAAAATTCTGGCAGAAATGGAAGATAATTGTGAAAGCTTTTTGGATTTTGGGGTGCGGATGATGAATAAGAATTGATTTTTTAAGAGAAAAATATTAAATTTTACATGTAACTTTTATTACTATGGAGAATCTATTTACAGATTTATTGGAATCACGAATTGGTGGTAATTTCTTAAAAAAAACAGGGAAAACGTTAAATACCGATTCGAAAAAAACTAAATCAGTAGTAGATCAGGCTTTGCCTTTTTTGCTTGGGGCTTTAGCAAAAAATACTTCAACAAATCAGGGGGCGAATTCACTTAGTAATGCATTGAAAAAAGATCATGATGGATCAATATTTAATAACCTTGATCAATTAATCTCATCGCCAGAAAATTCAGTAGGTAGTAATATTTTAAAGCATGTGTTTGCTGGTAATAGTCGATCAGAAGCAGAGACTTATATTTCACGGAAAAATGGAATAAACACAAAAGAAGTTGGGAAAATGTTTCAAATATTGGCTCCAATT
>CAZBBI010000117.1:0-3286 GCA_964490135.1 uncultured Candidatus Peribacteria bacterium | reverse complement strand
TAATTTTTTCACCAATTTTTATATTTTTTATTTTGTTTTTAGACTTTAAATTTGATGGAGCTTCTAATACTCCATAGGCATTCGGATATGATACAATCTTTCTTGGTCTGACAGATCTCGTGACCTTTAGGACTTCTCCAAACTCATTTAACCAAAAAAGATCTATCGGTTGTTTCAGCCAAAAAGTATGAATACTCTTACATCTTGGAATAAATAAGGGACAAAAATTTTCACCTTTTCTAATCACTCCCCAAAACCTGTCCCAAAAGCGAGTAGCCACTTCATGTTTAAATTGCATCTGTGACAGATGTAAATATTGCCGTAATGTCAGTACCAAGTAATGAAAGGGCTCCAATTACAACTACAGCAACTAAAGCGATAATCAATGCATACTCAGTCATGCTTTGTCCTGAAGTATTTTGAACGAATCTGTTAAAAAAAATTTTCATAGCTTAAAGGGGTTAAGAAACTATATTTATATTCTTAAATAAGGTATTACAATCGTCAACGGCGAATCTTAATGCTTTCTTAATATTCAAAAATCAAACACAGTCATAGAATGATTATCAGTGATTTCTAATAAAAACTATTTTACTTTATTTTTTATTATTTTCTAGCTAATTTGTAGTTATGGAAATTTTATTAGCTATTTTTACGATTATTATCTGCTTAATCGCAACTTATACAGATTGGCAATCACGAGTTGTGCCAAATTATTTAAACTTAACAGGTTTTTTGATAATTTTTATTATCCTAATTTTAAGTCTTAATTCCACAGAGCTTCAACCATATCTTTGGTCTGGTCTAATATCTGTGATAGTTATGCTACTTCTTTTTTACACAAAAATCCTAGGTGGCGGAGATGCTAAATTACTTATGATTTTAGGGTTCTCTGTTCCAATCCAATCACTTATTTATCTCTGGCTTTATGTCAGTATAATCGGTGGTCTACAAGCACTTTTCTTCATAATTAAGTACAAAAAAACCAAACAAACCATACCTTACGCCTTTGCTATTTTAGGTGGTGTTATTTTGTTTTGGGTAGAATTTTTTGCAATAGCATAAGAGATTCACTAAAATTCTAAACAATGGATTTTGGCGCAAAATCGGTTTCGGTACGAGAAGAATCTGGAGGACAAATTTTTACAGGACTAAAAGGCCGTCTCAAGACGAAAGAAGATTTGAGTGTTTTTTATACACCTGGAATCGCCCAACCTTGCCGAGAAATCGCCAAAGACAAATCATTAGCCAAAAAACTAACCATTAAGAAAAACTCCGTAGCCGTGGTTTCTGATGGTTCAGCTGTACTAGGACTAGGAAATATTGGTCCAGAGGCTTCACTGCCTGTTATGGAAGGAAAATCTATGCTTTTTAAACAGTTTGGAGATGTAGATGCTTATCCGATAGTGCTTGATACTCAAGACACAGAAGAAATAATTCAAATAGTAAAAAATATCGCTCCAGGGTTCGGAGGAATAAATCTAGAAGATATTTCCGCTCCACGATGTTTTGAAATTGAAGAAAGATTGAGTAAAATGCTAGATATTCCAGTTTTTCATGATGATCAACATGGAACTGCTATGGTAACCTTAGCTGCCCTAAAGAATGCTCTAAAAGTTGTTGGAAAAGATAAAAAGTCTGTAAAAGTTGTATTTTCTGGAGCAGGCGCTGCCGGAATAGCTGTTGGTAAACTTATTAAAGAATGGGGTATTAAAAACATCTCAATGGTTGATTCTCGTGGAATTGTTTATTGTGAAAGAGAAAACCTACATAGTTCAAAAAAAGAATTCTGCACCATGACAGAAGGTAGTCTTGCTGATGCACTCAAAGGTGCTGATGTGTTTATCGGAGTTTCCAAACCAGAGATTGTAACAGAAGAAATGGTCCAATCTATGAACACCGATCCAATTATCTTTGCTATGGCAAATCCTACCCCCGAGATTATGCCAGATATTGCACACAAAGCTGGAGCAGCAATTGTCGCTACCGGTCGTTCTGATTTCCCAAATCAAATCAATAATGTACTTATTTTTCCAGGATTCTTCCGCGGACTTTTAGACGCAGGTATTACCAAAATCACAACCGAAATGAAGTTAGCTGCTGCTGAAGCTCTAGCTGATTTCATCCCAAATCCAACTGTGGATGCTATTTTGCCTTATGCTCTAGAAGAAGGTGTGGGAGCAGCTATAGCTGATAGTGTGAAAAAATTTAAGTAAAAACTTTACTCGAACGAAACATCTGGAGCTTCTTCCATATTTTCTCGTTCTTCTTCGTCAAGATCATAAAATTCAGCTTTCACAATATTATGAGCTCCCGCCACCATATTTGATGGAAAGGTATCTATTCTTACATTAAAAGCAGTCACATTAGCATTATAAATTCTTCGTGAAGCTGCAACTTGGTTTTCTGTTTCACTTAATTCTTTTTGTAATTCAATGAAATTTTCATTAGCTTTCAAATCTGGATAGTTTTCTGAAAGTGCAAAAATTGATTTTAATGCTCCCGTAAGCATGTTTTCCATTCCTGCAACTTGCTTCATATCACCAGAAGGAGCTCCCATAGCGCTTGTTCTAGCTTTGGTTACTTTTTCTAGTGTTTCTTGTTCATGTGTTGCATAACCTTTAACAGTTTCTACAAGATTAGGTATCAAATCATGACGACGTTTAAGTTGTATATCTATTCCTGCAAATCCCTCTTTAACCTTTTGGCGAAGAGTTACCAGTCCATTATAAAGAACTCCATAAAAAAGAGCTATAGAAACTAAAATCACGAAAACAATTTGGAAAATAAGCATATGTTATAAATTAATTTAGTGGAATTCTACCATAAAAAAAATACTAATCCAAATATTGTGGAATTTCCGTCGCAATATTTAATAAGTTTGTGATCTTTTTTTCAAAAAAAGCTTCATCCTTGGGACTAATTTCAACTTTTTTTATAAAATCTGAATTCATTTTTCTAATAAAAACCTGTTTAGCAAAAGGAATCATCCCAATAAAAAATCTAAAAATAAAGTTCATTTTCTCCTTTTGAAACAAAAACCCATTTTGAATAAATAGAAAAGTACTACCTGAAAACAAAATTTTCAAATCTCTTGATTCTTTACCTAAACGAATTAATTCCAATTGCACTGCGGGTGAAAGCATTTTGAAAATATCTAGTTTCTCTTCTGTTTTACCTCCATATTCAATAGAAAAAATTTCATTAAACTCTACTGACTCTAATGAAATCTTTTCTGATAATAATGCTTTAAATACTTTTTTTATCTTACCATTCGGTGTCAATA
>CAZBBI010000116.1:0-3380 GCA_964490135.1 uncultured Candidatus Peribacteria bacterium | reverse complement strand
ATCATCAAATCTTTATAAAGATGGACAATTATACTTAAACAATATTGTTAACACGGAGGATATATTATTCAATCTTTTATATGATTATTCCAAGCCTTAGCATATTTTTTAAAACCATTTACCCAATCTCTCTCATTATAAGCAACTTCTCCCCATTTATTCTTATCTTCTTCTACAATAGATCCCACAAATGATTGCGTTGCAGAAGCAATAGTTGGAATATTTACGGCCTTTGCTTCTAAATATTTAATATCACTTTTTGCCTGACAAAAAGGGTTATCTATTTCAAGTGGAGCAATATTTAAATTCATTTTTACAATCTCATACGGTAATTTCTCCCATGTAACAAAAGGAATAAATCTTATTTGATTTGTTTCCACTAAGCTTTCAAATTTTCCACCTAAGGTTAAATATCCGCCAATAAAAAAAACAACATTTTTATTTTTTTTCAAAAAATTATATAAAACATTTTCCACAACTTTGAAATCTTTATCATGACTAGCTGAGCCACTGAAATAACCAATCCAAAACTCATTTTTGGGCTTTATTTTAGATTCTTCAACTTGCCACCATTTTATAGCTTTTTTTGACTGTTTGAATGTTTCAAATGATAATTTGTTTTTTCGTATTTCAACTATTTTCCCCTTTTTTTCCAAGTCTTTCTTTAAAAATTTAGTAGTAACTATACATTTTTTCACATAATCATCTTCAAGCAACTCTCGACTTATTCCATTTTTATACCAAGATTTCTCTTCTTCTCCCATCTTCTCATAGTAATGCATATCTTTTAAATATTTTGGATCATAAACCAAATCATCTGTGGAAAATATTACTTCTATTTCCAATTCTTTTGCCTTATTTAATACATTTTGTAAATGTTCCGTCCAAATTACTCGATGAAAAATAAGAATCTTGAAATTATCTAAAAGATAGTAAGTATTTATATTATCTTGTAAGAACACCTCACTTGTTAAACCCTCTTTTTTATAATAATCAGCTTCTATGTAACAACGATATTGCATGGATCCCCCAGGACATCCAGAAATAAACATAATATCCTTTTTACACCATTTTAAAATTATTTTTTGTATATTCTTATGGAAGGGATTTAGTGTGAAAATCAATGATTCTCTGATGGCATGTTGTAATCCATAGGAATCTTTTAATGAAATAAATGTTCTTATTTTTTGAGACCTATTTCCAAGAGAATCTTGTAATTTTCTATTCCAAGATCTATTTAATAATCCTATTCTTTCATCTTTTTCTTTTAAATTAACTTGTAATTTCTCAATCTCAATAAGGCGCTCTCCACTTAATTTATTAGTTGTCTGAATCGTTTCATCTTTTTCTTTTGAATCAATTTGTAATTTCTCAATTTCAATAAGACGCTCTCCACTTAATTTATTAGTTGTCTGAATCGTTTCATCTTTTTCTTTTAAATTAACTTGTAATTTCTCAATCTCAATAAACTGTTCTTTGCTTAATTTATTTCCTGTTTTGATAACTTCATTATTTTCTTTTGAATTAATTTGTAATTTTTCAATTTCAATAAGGCGCTCTCCACTTAATTTATTAGTTGTCTGAATCGTTTCATTTTTTTCTTGAAGAGATAATTGAGCTTCTTTTAACAATTTTTGTGTTTCTTGTAAGTCATAAAAACGTTCTTCATTTAAATTATGCTCTTGTTTCAATTTTTCTCTAGAATTTTTAAAGGATTTGACTATATCTTTATTATAAAAAAAATCATGATAACTAAAAAACTCATCGCCTATATCGTCAAATTCACTAATAATATTCCTACTATTAAATTTCTGTTTCAATTTCCAAATATTAAATAAAATTTGTGGAACATTCTTTTCAGTGATTTTTAGAGTATTATGATGTTTTAGTTTTGGATCTAAAAAATCATCGATAAGTTTTTTATTTTGAATATAACTGTTTTGTAAATTAAGATTTAATTTTTTTTCTATAAACTTCACAATACTTTTTGAATTCTCCAGCAATTCATTGAAATTTATAAAAACTCGTGGATAATTACGAGTAAAGATTTCTGAAGAAATCAGATGATACCCCCACAAAAATAATCCTTTTTCAATACTAAAATTATTTCTTTTATTTAATGATTTTGCTACATCCAATGGATTTCTATATGGAATTATAATTTTTATATCAATCCCTAATGATTTCAAAACTTCTTCATATATTGGGAACAAATACCCTAAACGAGGGTCTTTTATAGCAAAAATTTCATCATTTTTAAATGCTTGTTTTATAAATTGTTTTAATTTATTTTTATTTTTTATTTTTTTTAGTGATTCTTTCTTAAAAAAAACATCATCCCACTTACTTTCTACTTGAGTAAGTAAATCATTATTTATATTTACTAAATCACTATTCTCAAAAAAACCTTTTTTATTATCAATATTAGCTTTCAGAAGATTTTCTCCTAAAGAGATATCAAGTAAATTTAACATTCCCGTTAACGCAGAAGTCCCACTACGATGCATCCCCAAAACTAATATACAAGTTTGTTTCATTTTATAGTTCTTTTAATTCTACATTTCTTATAAAATCAACACTTCCAGTAACTTGCTTGTTTGCGTTTATAACCTTAAATCTATATGCATCCAACATTCTGTGTGCAAAATCTCGTGTATTTCCTATATGAGCCATAACTCCTGCATTCAAAAAATATTCACCGTTATTAAGGTTACACTTAAACTGAAAATTAACAATAACTGTTTTATCTATTTTAGGAATATATTTTGTAAATTCTGGATAGACCCCCCCTCCTAGTTCAACTCCATTAAGCATTTTTATTAATAAACCAAATTGAACATCTTTTATTTCTTTTTCTGGCGTAACTTTATAAGTATAAATATAATGTTTCCCACTCTGCAAAATATTCACTGGTTCTCCCTTTATGGTAGTAATCCCTACGTTCGTGATCTTTACTCCTTTTTCTTTATATGAAACAACAGATTCTGATTTCAAGGATAATTCATAAAAACCTTCATCTATCACTGGATCCTTATCTTTTATTTTATTTTCTCCTTTACAAAGATTATGATATTCTTTTATAATTTCTTTCTTATCTATGCTTTTTTCACCCCCATACTTAAGATAAAGCCCCGTAATAAACTTGGGTCTTCCGTCTAATAAAATACTTCCTTTATTCATCCAAATAGCTCTTTCACATAAGCTGACAATACTTGATTCACTGTGAGAAACAAAAAGAATGGTGGTTCCTCTTTTTTTTATTTCTTCCATTTTCGCAAAACACTTGCGCTGAAAGGCAAAATCCCCAACACTCAAAACCTCATCAATAATTAATATTTCTGGTTCTATAGAAATAGCTACCGCAAAAGCAAGTCGCGCAT
>CAZBBI010000115.1:0-3395 GCA_964490135.1 uncultured Candidatus Peribacteria bacterium | reverse complement strand
CCGCTCCCGTTTTAACTTCATCCATTTTATTTATTGATTATCAGCAAGAGCTGTTGATTTTTCTTCCTCAACCTGCCAGTTTAACCATTCTCGCATTGTATTAGCCTCCGAGTTCAATAATGATTGACCACGTGAAGTCACAAGCCATGTCCTAAAATCTCCAGAATCTAAAAAACCAATTCGACCAAGACCATTTGCCAAGGCTCCCTCTCTATTTGGATTTCCCTTTGGAACATTCATTTTAACATCTAAAAGTTCTTTCAAATTATCTACAGGAACATCTGATTCTTTAGCAAGTTCTGATAATTTTTGATTAAAAAGTACTTCATTTTCAATCAATACTTTTTCTTTATCTATTGTTGTTTTAGTCTCAATCTTACTCTCTATACTTTCTTTAGTTTCTCCATTTTCAATAACATCTGAACCTTTTTCTAAACCAGACACAACTAAAGTGTCACCTTCAACCTTAATTCTATCTTTATTTTCATCTATATATTTCAAAGATTCCATACTAAATCCCTTTGTCCTCGCTATCCCAAGTACGGAAGTGGATTCTGCATTTAAAACTTCATTCATAAACTCAATATCGGAAGATTCTTTTGAAAAATGACTTCTTACTTTACCAAAATCTATTCTTTCCGGATTATCTTCTTTAAATTCATTAATTTTAACGCTATCCCATTTATTTTGATCTTTCACAAGATTATCAATTTTTAATTTTATATCATTAACAGTCTCTGCTTCTTCAAATGTTCCTAGTCCGCAAGCTTTTCTCAATTCATTATCTCTTGTTTTTTCAGCGTCTTCTTTCTTCTTTTTACCTTCTTCTGAAAAATCAAAAGAACCCTTTAAATCTTTAAATAAACCCATAATCATAATAAAAAGTCGTTCCAAAGGTTTTATTTCCGTGTTTTCATTTAAAAATTCATTAAATCCTTTAGGTGGAGTTTCTGGATCTTTCAAATATTCCGCATACATTTTTGCATATTCCGTATTTTTATAAGCTGATGGGATCGTATCTAGATAAGCTTGTTTCGCATCTTCATCAAGATTCATCAACTCTTTCAAATCTTCTTTTGTTTTTCCTTTTAGGGTCTGAACATACTCATCAATTTTTTTATTAATCCCAGCCTGTAAAGACTCAATGATTTTCGTAGCTTCTCCATTATCTTTAGCATTCAGCGCCAATTCATACGCCTCAGAAACGTCCCCTTTTAAATCAAAAGCTATTTCCAATTTGTCCTGATCACTCAACTTTTCTCGTAGTGTTGGTGTAAAATTGAACATATTCTTAAGTGAATCCCCGACTTCTTGTATCTGTTCTCCCTCTGCTGAAAAATCTTTTTGATTAATCATTTTTTCCCCCTTGGTTTCACTTTCTGTCTTTTCTTTCTTCCTTGCTTTATCTTCGGCTTGTTTTTGACGATCCACTATCACCTTTTCTTTGAGATTGATTATAACTTCTCCTGCTTTCGATTTTATATTTTGAGCAGTTTGAGTGATATCAATCTTTCCCTTATCATTCCCTGATGGTTCTATTTCTGATGTATAAGAAAAATAAATTTCCATCGCATTTTCACCTGATTCAGATGGTAGATCCGAGTTTCGTTCTTTTGTTTCTTTATTTTTTGTCAAAAATGTCGTTAAAGCTTTATCTAGATCATCTCCTTTTTTATAGTTAAAAACAAAATTTACCTGTTTTTCCGGTGATAAACCAGATAATCTAGTCATAATTGTTTCAAGTTTATTATCCTTTTTTAATTCTAAAATAGCTTTCCATTGAGGAATCTTTTTTAGAACATCCTCTAAGTTTTCATTATTAAAACTAATCCCACCTCCTGTATTGCAAAGTTTATCAACAAGAGAAGAAATAAATGTAGCAGCATCTCCCCTCAACTCTAATTTTTTAGATAAAGATTTTAATACCTCCTGCTTTATTAATTCAGGGGTTTCTTGTTGTATCTCTTGAGAATCAGTTGGAGAATTTGATAAACCGCCCATCTCACATTTCATTAAACGTTTCCCAGCAAAGGAAAATCTAATGATTATACCACAAATAACGTCTTTTTACAACTCTTTCAATCTTGCATCAAAATCCTCCTCAAACGCCTCCATCTCGGCTTTTTCGTGAGCTTTTATTTTTGCAGAAAGTTCATTCACTTCTTCCTGAGACTTAACCGTCCCTCCAAAAGCACTTTTCCGACTACTTTTTCGTTTCCAGAATTTTTTATAAAATCGTGACATTTCAGACTATTATATCACAAAATCAAAATTCCAACAATTGTCTTTGACACACACAAAAAATATCATAAAATCTCAATAGTTTACCTTCAAGTAAACTCATAACCCCTTAAATTAACTCAATGGCAATTAAGAATGTGACGGCAACTAGAATGACGATGCTTAATTTGAAAAACCAAGCAGTTGTTGCAAAACGAGGACATAAATTACTAAAAGACAAACAAGATGGTTTGATGCAGGAATTCTTAGCTATTGTCCACAAAGCAAAAGCTATGAGAATCGATGTAGAAAAAGCTGTTCGAGAAGCTAATTCTGCTTTTTTGGAAGCTCAAGCATTACTTTCTAAATCAATCTTACAAAATACATTATCTGTACCATCACAAAAATTAAGTTTAGAGGTAAAAACAAAAAATGTGATGTCTGTTCGTATCCCTGTTTTTTCTCTAAAAACTTCTGGAAATCCTCTTCATTACGGATTAGCTCAAACACGAGGAGAACTAGATATTGCTATCTCTAAATTTTCTAAAGTATTTATACTACTACTTAAACTAGCCGAAATAGAGAAATCAGCAGAAAATCTAGCTATTGAAATTGAAAAAACTCGAAGACGAGTTAACGCACTTGAATATACACTTATCCCAGACTTAGAAGATACTCTAAAATTCATCGGAATGAAACTTGGCGAGGAAGAACGTTCTGGTATAGTTCAGGTAATGGCAATCAAGAATATGATTGAAAAACAAGAAGCCGCTAAACGAAGAGAATCTTTGTTAGCTGCTTAAAAAACAATTTAAATATCAACTTAATATCATGAATAAAATATTTTTATCGGTTTCATTATTATTTTTAGCTCATACTAGCTTTGCAGCTGCTCCAAGTGTGACAAAATATCCTTTTATTAAAAAAATCCAATCACTGCGATTAGGCAATAATACAGTTATAAAAGTTCCCCTTGATCAAGAAGCATTGAATATCATAAAAGAAGATTATTCAAATTTTCAACTTACAAATGATAAAAATGAAGACATTCAATTCATTCTTCTAGACAAACAAGCCGAGCAAGTAAAAACTTTTGATAATCTAGAATTTTCTTCTTCCAAAGAAGATACTCCTTCAAATATTATCGATGGAAATGAGCTAACAAGTTATGCTTT
>CAZBBI010000114.1:0-3398 GCA_964490135.1 uncultured Candidatus Peribacteria bacterium | reverse complement strand
CAGTTATGCACGGAATTAAAAAAATCGAAAAACTTAGACGCACAGATTCCACAACTGCACGACATCTCCATGCTTTAAAGAAAGATTTAGGAGTAAGGTAATCTTGAAGAAGATCGCCACAGCCTCTTTATTTTCTACTAGTTTTTTATGACTTCTGGGTGACGATATTTTTTTAACAAAAAAATCTTGTTGTCTTTTTCTCAATCTTGTAGACTATCTATGAAAATAATCTATATATTATGAGTTTTTCTGTTCATACATTTGAATCAAACCCCAAAGGAAATTTAGGATTTGCTTTTCATCATACGCTTGGAGAGGGTAAAGATCTTTATTTCTTAGCTAAATTTTCTAATAATATATCAAACGCAGAATCTTGCGCTGAATCTATTTTTGGAGCAATGGTTGATTTCTTTGATGAAAACAAAGGCAAAGATTCTTATGATTTATTTGAAGAGGGACTTAAAAAGGCAAATATTGCTGCAAAAAAATTAGGACAAGATTTTGAAGGATCATCTGAACTTTTAGTTTCCTTTTTTGATTTCCATCATTTATACCTTTCACAATCAGGACAATCTGAAGCTTATCTTCTTAGAAATGGTAATATTAGCCAAATTTCTGAAATCCCAGAAGATGGTGATGATTTATTTATAAATATTTTAAATGGACAAGTTGCTATTGATGACATAGTGCTATTTTCTTCTCATAGAATATTAAGAACTATTACAGCAAATCAACTATCTGATATTTTTGCTCGTCCAAATTTTGCCGAATCTGTTAATGTTTTCCGACACGAACTTTCTTCTAAATCAGATGAAGATATTTTGGTTACAATTATTGGTGTTGGTAAAAAAGACTCAATCTCTGCGGCAGGATTTTTATCAAAAGTTATTGCTAAAAAAGATGAGATACTGGGTACAAATGAAGATGAAACAGAGGATAATATAGTAGAAAAAAATGATAGAGTTGAAAATAAAAAAGCAGACTTGTCCTCCACAGCTTCAACGAAGGCGGAAACAATGTCAGAAGAACTTTATGCAGATTTAGAAGACCCGATTGAAGATTTCGACGAAAGACCTCCCACAAAAAAAATATCATTGCCTTCTATGCCTTCTATAAAAATGCCAAAATTAAATTTCAATAAAAATATTTTTGTAATTGTTGGAATTGTCGCTGGATTAATTCTTTTTGGTTTGCTCATTGGTAAGATTTTCAGTGGTGATTCAGAAGAAGAAGCACGACTCAGAGAACAACTTTCTATTGCTAGAGAAAATTTACAACAAGCCGATTCATTTTTACTTCAAGGAGATAAAGATTCTGCTAAAGAAAATTTAACAAGAGCTGAAGAGGCTGCTCAAACGATTCTTAAATCAAAATATTTCAGATCAGATGCACAATTTATACTTGCTGATATAGATAAGAAAAAACAACAAGTTGAAAATGCTCATAACACTTCTCCCAAATTAGTAGCCGATCTTGGTGTTAAGAATGACAATCTTGAATCTCTTGGACTATTAGAATTAAGAGGAAATTTGTATGTTCATGATTCAAAGTTTGTTCATAAAACTATTCGTAATGTTGTAGAAAAAGGTTTACCTGTCGCTGAAAATTCTACAATAGTTTCTGCAACCTCAAGGGTTGATCAAAATCTTATACTTTTTTTAACAAATGATCCCCAAATTATTGAATACAAAGAAGGACTCCTGACTCCAATGAGAACAACTGATGAAAATTGGAAGAGAGGAATTGATATAAAAACTTATGGACGTTATAGTTACGTACTTGATCCTGCTGAAAATCAAATTTGGAAATATGAACGAAAACGAGCAAACTACTCTGGTGCGATTGCTTACAATCAAGGTGCGGATCTAAGTCGATCTATAAGTTTTGCCATTGATGGTGCTATCTATGTACTGGCGGATGATGGAAGTTTACAAAAAATCTTTAGAGGTGAAAAAATTGATTATGACTTCAGAGAATTACCATCTTTAGCAATGTCTGGTAAAAATTTAAAAATATATACTACGGCAGATTTAGATTATCTTTATGTGCTTGATCCAGACAATAGCCGTATTTTGATTTTTGTTAAAGGAGATAAATTTGCCACTTACAAAAAACAAATTCTTTTTGATTTACCTGACGCCCGAGACTTTTCTATTAATGACTCTGGTCAAAAAGTGAATATTCTTACAAAAGATAAAATATATGAATTTGCCTTGTAATAGTGAAAAATAGATATGACTTCAATTATAAAAGTTTGTGGTGGAGTGACTTGTGGTAAAAACCTAGCTCAGTATACTTTTTTTCGTGCTGCAAAAGAATTGGGACTAGATGAGAAACTAGGTGGTACGACCTCCGATGACAAAATAACACTGCAAAAGTGTGCCTGTATGGGAAAATGTGCTAAAGGTCCTATCGTAAAAATACAACAATCAGGCAATACTAAATTTCACGAAAAGGTAACTTCTGTAGGTATGGGGCAAATTATTAAAACTCTAAAAAAACAGAAAAAGAAGCAATAAAAAAACATTTAAACTTTTCATTATCATGAATTTATACCAAGGAACTTTAAAAATCGAATCAATAGAAATTGTAGCTAAAGAAACTAAAAAATTTCTATTTTCTGTTAAAAACTATAAATCATTAGACTTGAAATCTTCTTTTGAAGATACGCCACTCCCCTTCTCTGCTGGTCAATTTATATCATTACAATTTACAGAAAAAGCTTGGCGTGCCTATTCTATCGCGTCTACACCGACAGAAGATTTAATCGAACTTATTATTAGAATTGTTCCAAACGGACTGGGTTCAACCATCATAGATAAATCTGTTGTGGGTGATGAATTTGTATTTAAAGGTCCTTTTGGACATTTTGTTCTTTCTGAAAACAAAGAATCTAATCTGATATTTTTGGGAACAGGAACAGGAATTGCTCCCTTGCGTTCTATGATCTTAATTGAAAAAACAAAACTTAATCGCCCTATGAAACTTCTTTATGGTGGACGAGATAGCGAAGACATCGCTTATCTTGATGAAATGAATACTTGGGCTGATGATTTAGATATCCAACTAGGACTTTCTCGGACTACTGATTTCGGAGATTATGCCGACATTGCACAAAATTGCCGCATAACAGAGTTTTTAGAACAAGATGCTGCCTTCGATACTAAAAGTGAATTTTATATCTGTGGGAACGGAAATATGGTCAAATCTGTAGTTGAAATTTTGAAAGAAAAAGGAATTGAAAAAGATAAAATTTTTATGGAGAGGTTTAATTAGTTATAAAAAAAAGCCCCACGTCTACAATACTCTGTAGACGAGGGACAGTAAGGGGTTAAGCGAATCGATAGTGTTTTGGATATTCTGCGGATGCTCCTTCACAAAACTTTACGAAATCTGCA
>CAZBBI010000113.1:0-3422 GCA_964490135.1 uncultured Candidatus Peribacteria bacterium | reverse complement strand
ATCTCTCTGGTGTTTCTACCAAATTAGGTTGTTCAACTGTTGAAGATAATTCAGACATTCTAAAAATTATACCATAAAAATAGTATAATTTGAAGTATCACAAATTTAATAACTTCTCCCACGGTGTAACATTAGCAACCTAAAAGGTAGGAGCACACACTGCCCACCATTTTAAACAATCAGACTTCTGTCTGATTTTTTTAAATAGTTTAGAAAACAGAGCGAATGAGAACCGACCCAGAGGTTCGATACTAGAAGTTAACGCCATAAAAAAATAGCATGCACCCTTTTTTATTTTTAGGTGTATTGATTGAGTATCCAGGCTACTAAAATAACTTGAGGAAGAGTGATAAGTGGCAGAAACCAAGCAATCTTCCAGCTCTTGGTTGTTTCTTTTATTGACATCATCTCGGTATAATCGGTTGAAACACCCATCATAAGGAAGGCAAATCCATTTCCGGGAGCTGCTGCTCTAGTAACAAGATCTGCCGCAATTGGTGTAGATCCTTCACTACAAACTTCTAAAATAGTGGCAACCAGTATAGTCAGTCCTAAACCTGCCAAAGTTGGTCCAAAAAATGCTTCAAAGTTTTCTGGAGATAGAAACGTTCTTATGAGACTAGCAAGAACTACTCCAAAAAAAACCCAACGAAGAACCATTTTTGATCCACGAAATCCTTCAGCAATAGTGCTTGTAAAAAATTCCTTCTTAAAGCGAGCTTTTTTCCAATGATCTTTGAGTGCCGGAAAAAATCGAAAGTTTGGATCATACTCTAAGGTATTCGGATTAGGTGGAAGTATTTTTCTTTTAACAAGTTGATCAAAGATAACGCCAGAAATTAAGGCGATTACCATAGAAAGAAGGAGGAAAGCCATCATCCATTTGAACCCTATCAAAGCCCATAAAATAAGCGTAAGTGAAAAAGAATTCCAAGGACTTGCAATAAGAAACGCCATAAGTTGGCCCAAACTTATGCCTCTTTCATATAGTTTCATCCCGACCATAAGTATTCCATGAGAACAAAGATCTAATAAAACACCCGCAAAAACTGCTCGAATAATCCCACTAAAACCACCCCGTCCTAAAAGCAAAGTAACAAAATCTTTTGGAATCTTATCAATCAATCCTACAAAAAGAATCCCTATAGTAATTCCCCAAGCCATTCTGTTGAGGAGCTCAAAGCTCGACTGTGTGAATAGGTCTAAATAAGGGACTTTTTCTGTTACCCCAGCAAATTGCCATGCGAGTATATACCCTATCCCTACCACAAAAATACTGCCCCATAGAAGCCAATCAACTCGTGATTTCTTCTGGATATGACAGGAAGCGTGTTCTGAGTGTTTCATGTTATTTACGAGAGGAAATATCTAATATTTTAACAAGTTCTTTTGCAAATTTCGCACGATCCTCTTCATTTGCCAAAGCCATTTTTTCATGACCACAGGTTTGTAGATGGTTCTCAAGTATTTTGAGTTTAGCTCCTCGAAGTAATCCTTCTGCGGCACTAATCATCTGTACAATCTTTGGACAGTACTCTTCAGACTCAATCATCTTTTCAACCTTAGTTAAAGTTCCTTGCGCTTTTTTAAGAGCTATTTGAAGCCGTTTCTTGTATTTAGTAATAATCATAATTTTCTATTAACCTATACATAGGGTATAGGTATTAAAGTTTTTAGCAACTTTATTTCTTTAATCAAATTTTAAACATTAAAAAAACTTTGGGAACCTAAATAGAAGGGACCCCGCTATTACTTTAAACGTCATTACTCGGTATTTGATTATTTGAGTGCCATTTTGGCAGTCCGCCATTTTAAAACATCAGGCTTCTACCTGATCTTTTGAAATAGTTTGAACAGGATTTGAACAGAAGGAGATGCTCTCCTGACAACTCATTATTCGTCTAGTTGAGAGACACAAAATCCTCTCTTTTAAAATACTAAAAATTGACTCCCTCACAAATATATGACATAAATACCTTAAGGTGATTTTATCACCAATGTTTTTTGTTCTTTCACGTAACCAACAACCTCAACCAAAAGGAGTAACAACCATTATGAGTAATTTTATTTTGTTACAAGGCCCAGTGGTGGCCATTGTATCAGAAATCATCATTCCCAAAAGAGGGCAGCCCTACGCTATTTCTAATATTTCAGCCAAATCAATGGTAAAAATATTAGACACTTGTCCAGACACTGAAAGTAATAGTGTTTGTACCTTTTCTTTGAATGATCAGTGTTGGGTCGATGATTTTTGGCCTGGCGAAAAGAAGTACAATGAAACATGTTGTTCTGTTATTCTTTACGGTATTTATGACAATAACAACAAAGGCTTAAGAGCTTCAGTTGCTTTATCTAAATAACCGCAACCAAGTAACCAGTAACCCAAGTAACTAAAAAAAGAGGAAAACATTATGAGTAAGTTTAAGCTAAGAATTAATTTGGGAATAAAGATAGCCATATTTGTCATTATTTCCGTAAGTATTATCTTTTATTTAATGGCACAAAAACAAGCAGAATTTTCTGAAAAATTGGCCCTTAGTGCCAAAAGCACTTCAATGAAGATCGCAGTAGAGGGGAAAATCTCAGAAGTTGATTTACTTTTAAAAAGTAAAACAATGAGATTTACCTCTTTTCTTACTACAAATAAATTAGGTAAAATATGGGAAGACGGTGAATACTCTGATATAAATAACCTTATTGCAAAATTTATATCAGAAGTTCCTGGTTATTCTTATGCATTTTTTACTGATACAGACGGAAAAGTAAAAATTGCAAAAAAAAGAGACAAGAAAAACACTGTAATTGCACGAAAATTCATGCGTAAACAGGCTCCAAATTTTTCTGTATTAGATTTAGAAAAAACAAATGCAATATTTGTTTCTTCGGACTCTATCTCAAATAAGAAATTAAATAATACATTTGTTTTTTCTAGCCCAACTTATAATTCCAAGAAAAAAATAAATGGATTTTTCATTGTTTATTTTGATTGGAATCTTATCAATAAGCGAACAGACACACTCAGTAAAATAATTTCTACACATGGATATTCTGGTATAACAAGTTTCAATTGGTCTACCAAAACAAATTCAATGCTCTATAGTGATAGCTCGAATATTGAAATCGTACCAACTCTTGAATCAGCATTAATTCAATGTGAAACTGCTGAATTTATCACTATTAATAATCAAGAATTTTTCCTAACCAGTAAATCGCTGAACTCACCAGTAAAATATATAGGAGGAAATAGTGACGATTGTTTTTTGCGAATGGCCTCAATCATACCGAAGTCTTCATTTCTTGCTGATGTAAAGGAAAACCGTAAGGAAAGTGATAAAATGGCAATCATTTACATCACTATATTAGGAATTGTATTGTTTTTATTTATATTCTTTAAAACAAGACCATTAACTAAAATAGAGAAA
>CAZBBI010000112.1:0-3423 GCA_964490135.1 uncultured Candidatus Peribacteria bacterium | reverse complement strand
TCAATGTTATAATTTGGGATCACAGCTACACGTACTTGACCTCGTAATCGTCTAGCTTCATGTCTAATCTCTTGTATTTTACCATTACAAAATCCATCACTTGGATGACATTTTCCAGCAAAAATAAGTTGTATTTTTTTATAGCCCAATAGTCGTAATCTTTCTCTTAGACGGAAGATTAAGGCCGGTCGTTTGTAACTAACAAATCTTCGAGCAAAAACAAAAGTAAGAGTATCTTCATCAAAGAAATCTTCTTTGTGCATATCTGAGCTATAACTAAAGAATTCTGGATGAGAATTTATCCACTTAATAAATTTAGTTTTTTCTATTTTCTTTGCTTTTAATAAATCAGCATCAGGAATTTCTTTTATAGCATTTTCAAAAACTTCAGGATTATCTTTCCACCCTTTAAGATTCTTATCAAAAAGTTTAGCCATACTATCTGAAACCCATGTTAGATGGTGTATTCCATTAGTTATATTTTCAAATTCTTTACCAGGGAACATTTCAGTACAAACTTCTTGGTGTCGTTTTGAAACACTATTTGTTTTGTGACTCAAATTTATCGCTAAATCAGTCATACTAAGCATGTCATGTGTCGCAACATCTTTTATATGCCAAGGAATTTCTTTACCCAAAATTTGGTAAGACATATCATAACTAAAATGGTCATGACCGGCTTTGACTGGTGTATGAGTAGTAAAAGCACAATGAGATTTTACACACTCATCATGATAATCACATTCTCTCAAAAGTTCTAAAGTCAAAAAAGCGGAATGACCTTCGTTCATATGGAAATAATCAACTTGATCATATCCAAGTTCTCTAAGCATTCGAACACCTGCTACTCCCAATATCGCCTCTTGTCCAAAACGAGTATAAGTTTCAGAAGCATAAAGATATTTAGTTAAATCTTTGTCCCAAATTTTGTTTTCGGGTAGATCTGTTGTCAAAAAGTAAATAGGAACAATCGCTCCACCAGAACCAATAACATCATACTGATAAACTCCAACTGTAATTTCTCTATGTTCAATTTGGATTTTTACTGTTTGAGGTAATTTTTTCATATATTTACCTGGATCAAATCGATCCGCTTTGTCATATCCTTGATGATAAATAAGAGAAACACCAACTGCAGGAAAGTTTTTGTCTGCCATTCCATGAAAAATATCAGCGGCTAAAACCCCTAGTCCACCAGCATAATTTGGCATATCACCTTCTAAAGCAAATTCCATACAGAAGTAAGCAACTTTTGTCTTCATGTTTTTTTATTTTTATTATTCCTTTAATTCTATCACAATTTTGGTTAATAATCAATGAAATACAATCGAACATTTAGTTAAATTTAAAAAATATAAAAAAACATCACACTGGTTTTCTAATACCAATGCGGGTCGAGTTGTTCTGCTACTCTGAGAGTAAGCTTTAACCGATTCTATTTCTTTGGTGAGCGAGCCGAAAGTAAGTAAACCAAAGAATTGGGGTCTTTTATTTTGCTAGTAAAACTTTTATCAATAAGCGCTTGTGGAGTTGTAACACTAAATCGATGCATCATATTTTGGAGAGAAGATATTGATAGTTGGAAACTTTCTGTAGGTTGCCCATCTGGTTCTTGAAATGTAATAAAAACAAATGAAGATCCCCCATTTTGGGATTTAGGTGTTTGTACAGTTAGAATTTTCCAAATATTTTCCTTAGGCACCTCTATTATAGTAGATGGGGTTTTTGCTAGTTTTCGTATGGACGCAACAAAAGAACCAATTACAGAAGAACCTCCTCCCTTATGGGGAATGTTTTTTTTTGGAAGACTAAAGTTTGAGGGTAGATTAATTTTTTGTCCCATTTGATATTTTGTTCTTTTAAGATATAGGACGAAAAAACAAAAAGTCAAACATAGTAACAACTAGCAAATTCTCGGAACGATTTTTCCTGTAGGCATCAACAATAATCTACTTCCCAAATCTGTTTTTAACACGACATTCCCCTTTTTAGACTTTTCTACAATTTCACCAATAATTTCTGCCATAGAATTGAATTTTTTTAATTTTTCAACTACTTTTTCTGCATTTTTAGGATTGGCTACACAAACAAGCTTTCCTTCATTGGCTAAACTTAGAATATCAATTCCTAATAAGTCCCCCGCTGATTTAACGGCTTTTTTTATTGGAATTTTTATATCATAAATATTGAGCTTACATTTATGACTACTGGCAATTTCATTGAGACTGGCAGCAAGCCCTCCACGTGTAGGATCTTTTGCAAATTTTAGAAGTGAACGAATCTCTTTCTTTTCTGTTATCAAAGGTTTTGAATCTGACACTATATCTGTTTCAAAATCAAATCGCTTAGAAAGAAGTGCCACTCCATGCTCCCCTATTCCTCCAGAAATAATCACTTTGTCTCCTACTTCCAAGTTTTTATCTAAAATTTCTTCTGCAAGACCTACTCCAGAAGTATTGATCACAATTCCATCAAGACTCCCCTTCTCCATAACTTTGGTGTCTCCCGTAACAATTGGAACTTTATATTCATGAGAAAGATTTGCTAGAGTATCTAAAATTTTAGTTAATTTTTCTCCACTAAATCCTTCTTCAATAATCAAACTACAAGAAATTCCTGTCGGGTTTGCTCCCATAACCACTAAATCATTTATAGTTCCCGCAAAAGCTAAATCTCCAATATTTCCACCTGGAAATTCTATGGGATCAACGACAAAACTATCGCTTGTAAAACATAATGTTTTTCCATCAGGTAAAGGTAAAGTAGCCGAATCATTATCAAAATTATTCCACTGATTTCCTCTATAAAATTTAGGTAAAAATGTTCCTAGAAATTCCTGCATTTCTGCTCCTCCATTTCCTATATTTAATTGTATTTTTGTCATTTATTTTAATCTTTATATTTATACGCAATCCCACAAGCTCCCTCAGTAGAACTCACCATACAAGCTCCAACTGGATTTTTGGGGGTGCAAGTTGTTCCAAATAATTTACAGTCTTGGGGCTGACATTTCCCTTGTAAAATTTCTCCACACAGGCAGTCATTGTTTGATATAACTTTAAGTCCTTTTAGTATACCTGCATATTTGATACGAGCATTTAGATTATTGTCTCGTGGTTCTAAACCTGAATTTTCAAGAACTCCCATACCACGCCAATCAGCCCCGTAAGGTTTCATTGTTTTTTCAATAAGGTCTTGAGCTTTCAAATTTCCTTTTCTAGTTACTACTTCTGGATAATCATTTATAACTTCATTTTTTCCTTCATAAATAAGTTTTAATAATTTATAAATTCCACGAATTATTTGATCTTTTCCAAATCCGGAAATCACTTGTGGTACATTTAATTCTTCCCAGACTTCACTTCCAGTGATACATGAAACATGTCCTGGATCGATAAATCCATCAATTTTTGTATCATTTAT
>CAZBBI010000111.1:0-3463 GCA_964490135.1 uncultured Candidatus Peribacteria bacterium | reverse complement strand
CCAGTCATCAGGAACATCACATGGAGTAGGGAACTCGTTACATTCTCCATTTTGACTAACTGCTGATTGAATAACCTGTGTACAAATTGTATCGTCTGTATTTGCATAAACAGGACTAGTAAGGATTAGAATTAATGACAGCCATAAATTTTTTTTCATATTTATTAAATTATTTTTTATTTATTTTTTAGAAGCTCGCCTAGCGGCAAGGGCTTCTTTCATACGTTCACTAAAGCTTTTTTTTGTACTAGTTGTAGGATATGTTTTTTTTGTAGTTGTTACTACTTTTTTGCCTTGAAGTTTTGCTAATTCTGTTTCAAGCTTTTTTATTTGAGCTTTTATTTCAGCAATTCTTTTTGCTACGGAAGTTGTAGTAGTTGTAGTTGTGGTAGGAGAAGTAGTAGTTGTTTCTGTTTCTGTTTCTGTTTCCTCAACACCTACCTCTACCGTAAAATAAGGTTTATCTTCGATTTTTTTTATATTTCGAGAAGCTCTGGTATTAACTGATCTATCAATAGCTGCTATTGTTTTAAATGCTTTTACTGCGGTTGTGTCTCCAATACCAAATACTTTGTCTTTTCCATTTGAGTTTTTATAAAAAGCACCACGAACATAATATTGAGTATCTGGAGTAAGACCTTTAATTCTAGCAGTAGATTCAGTTCGAGTTACTTTAAAAGTTTTTACTATTTCGGCAAGATCAGATTTTGTTGCAAGAGTAATATAAAATCCATCATAATCATTGTTTACCATTTTTGTTGGACGAGACCAGCTAAGATCGGTGAAAGTATCAAATCTAGAAGCTCGAATAACCCCAAAATCAAAAGAAATTGAACTATCAGAGTCATCATCAGAATAAGTTTCATCTATTACTACGTCACTTACTGTTATTTCTTCAGATTCAGTTCCGTAATTTGATGTCATTTTCCATTTAAGAATTTTTGACCCATTTGATAAGATCTTTTTTCGACCATCAAGTTCGTATGTATAAATTCTGAAATAATACCACTGATTTCGCGTAAAACTTGCAAGTCTAACACTCATAGCGTTTGCACTTACAAATAATTTTGCATATTTATCATTACGAATATCAGATTGTTTATCGCTCCATTGGAGGGCATAACCATCAGCTTGATTCATAGTATCAGTAGTAGCTGTGTTCCAAGAAAATCTTAAATAAGGGTCATTCGGTTCGGCGTTTAGTCCTGTCAAAGTAACTGCTGAAACTGAATAAGGAAATAATAAAAAACTAACCACAACTAATAATTTTTGTAATTTTTTTTGCATAATATTTATT
This sequence comes from uncultured Candidatus Peribacteria bacterium, assembly GCA_964490135.1. Classification (GTDB taxonomy): domain Bacteria; phylum Patescibacteriota; class Gracilibacteria; order UBA4473; family UBA4473; genus JALWQU01. The sequence goes on along the minus strand of CAZBBI010000111.1, from coordinate 2,166 downwards.
TTTTTAAATTTTTATAAAACACTATCTTCATATACAGCCTTCGTCAAGAAAAGGTTACAAAATTTCATCAAATTCGTTTTTAATAAAACGAAATCCAGAATGAAGTTCACTAGTTTCCCAAAATGGCCATATTACAAATTCTGATTTTCCTTTAATAGCACTTATTTCAATATAAGGAGATTTGTCACCAAAACATCCATTATTAGAAAAACATCGTCTAGAATCTGAACTCTTTTCGCGATTATCACCAAAAACTAAAACATGACCTTCTGGAACGACAAATTTATCTTTTTGAGTAGTAGTTTGTCCTTGATTTCTAGGTGATAAATAAGTTTCGGGAAGAGGGAAGTCAGTTACCTCACCATTTGAAAGATATACTTTCCCGTCCTTAATTTCCACCGTATCACCAGCGATACCGATAACTCTTTTAATATAAATATCACGTCCTTTTGCGGCGTAAGGAGCCTTAAAAACTATAACTTCACCACGGTGTGGGTCTCTAATAAAATTATACAAAAATTCATTTACAAATATAAATTCACCTTTATCGCGCTCACAATAATTATTTAAATAATTTAGTGTAGGACACATAGATGGACCTGAAACTTGGAAAAATTGAAAAATATAGAATCTAATAAACAGAACCACACATAATAAAATACCAAGCTCTAAAAAGAAACTCTTCCAACTTTGTTGTTCATCTTTAAAAAATCCCATTTTCTTAATTTTTAATTCTAAGCCACTTTAAAAATCTTCTATAGTAAAGCAAGAATAAACTTTGAACTTTTAAACTAAAAGTTTTAGAATAAGATTGTGTCATTTTTGAGATTCGGTTTCGGGTATTTCTTAGAAGATGATGAAAAAGTTCTTCGAGTTTTTCGAACACCAGCACTTTTTATGCTTATTCGATCATTTTTTCATTCGGCGATATTTGGAGGAATTGCTTATATAATATGGTATCTTTATCGTAGTTATAATGGATTTGATTTAACGTATGTTTGGGGATTTTTTGCTTTATTTGCTTTATATAAGGTATTGGGAGCATTTTTTATTTGGTATTATAACGCTATTGTTATGACCAACGAGAGTTTGGTCTTTATTGACTGGAAAAAACTTTTTCATAGAAGTTTTTCAAGAATTGATTTTCATAATTTAGATGAGATAGAAGTTGCAAGACATGGAGTTAAGTCATTTTTATTAAACTATGGGACACTGTCATTTCAAAAAGTTAACGGTGGAGAAACAATAGCTATAAAAGGTATAAGTCGTCCAACTTGGGCATCAAGAAATATTGAAAAATATCGTGAAGAAATTATTGATAATAAGAATTTCACGGAAGAGTCAGCTTTAAAAGGACTTCTGTCACAAATGGTTCAACGTCATGTAGGGGATAGTGGGCAACCAGATAGGCAATTGGAGGACATTATCACACAGATAGAACCAAAAATCGCTCCAGTTAAAGAAAAAGAAAGTTTTTTTAAATTTTTTAAAAAAGAAAAACCAAAAAAGAAAAAAACAACTTTTGAAAAAATGTCAGTCAAAGTTGAAAAAGAATTTGATGACGAAGGGGGGATTGAATTTGATTTGGATAAATAAAAAACGTCATTGCGAGTCCGTAATGCACAAGATTTAAAAACTAGAGGACGTGGCAATTTACCTCTGCTTATATTAAGTTTTGATGAAGTTCTAAGGCTTTCTTTTTTGTTGAAATTGGATTAGGATTTGGTTTATGAAAGATGAAACAATGTTTTCGGAGTTCACTAATCAGTATGAATTGAGTAAGACTTTGCGGTTTGAGTTGAAGCCTGTGGGGGAGACTCAGCAAATGCTTGAGGATAATAATGTTTTTCAGAAAGATGAAATTATTCAAAAAAAATATAAACAAACAAAAGTATATTTTGATCGTTTACATCGAGAATTTGTGGCGGAGGCATTGAGAGATGTTTCGCTTTCAAATATTCAAGAGTATGTAGATGCGTTGAAAAATGTGAAAAAAATCACAAAAGAAACCGATAAAAAACAAGAGGATCAGTGGAAAAAAGAAATAATAACTCATACAATATTAATCACACAGACTTTAGTAAATAATTATGCTCTAACCATATCTTACTGTCATCTACAAGGGCTTCTTTCTCGTGCCGTTGTTATAGTTGATACGGACGGTCG
>CAZBBI010000110.1:0-3479 GCA_964490135.1 uncultured Candidatus Peribacteria bacterium | reverse complement strand
TCCTTAGGAGATTCTTTTGTTTTTTCGATATCTACCTTGTCTTTTTTAACAACTGTTGTTAGTTTTTCTGGTTTAACATTTTCTTTCTTAGGATTTTTTACTGCATCTTTCTCATCCATCATAGCTTTCTCTTGAGCTTCATATTCAGATTTCATATCTGCGTATTTTCGTGAAGGAGTTGTGTTTTTGTCTACTGAAGTAATAAGAAATCGAACTAAATCATTTTCAATATTTAATTCAGTTTTAATAGTAAGAAGAGCGGCAGGATCAATTTCAAATCGAGCAACAAAATAGGATCCCCATTTCATTTTATTGATTTTGTATGCGAATCCTCGTTCTCCCCAAAAATCTTCAAAGGTAATTTTACCTTTAGCTTTTTTGATTCTTTCCAGGATTGCATCCTGACAAAATTTTTCAGCAGCTTTTTTGTCTAAGCTGTTTTGTACGATAGCCATGATTTCATAATTTTTCATGCTTTTTGGACAGTTTTAAGAAATAAAAGGCGTCTCACATGTGCGAGAGGCAAAGCTAAAAGAGAATATTTATGAATAATTAATAGTCAAGGAAACACTGAGAAAAATTTGACATCAGTCTAATATTTCAACAAAATGACAGTGGTTTGTCCAAAGTTGCCTAGCTTTTTAAGGGTAACATGCTTGGAAACTTTTATTGATACGATTATAAATGAAAAATTTTTTCCACGACCGAATAGGGGAACTACGTAATGTTACTTGGCCAACAAGAGCACAAGCAATTCATGCGATGATTCTTGTACTAGTTATAATGCTTTTAGTAGGATTCTTCCTTGGTGTTATAGATTATTTCCTTGGTGAGTTAGTAGATTTCTCTTTTGATTTTTTTAAAAAATAAAAAATAAATGTTTAAACAAGATTCTTCCCTCGGTAAACAATGGTATGTGATTCATACTTATTCTGGTTATGAAGATGCTGTAAAAAAAGCATTGGAACAACGAATAGAATCTATGAATATGCAAGATTATATTTTTGAAATAGTTGTCCCAAAAGAAAAAGTTGTAACAATAAAATCTGGAAAACAAGCTATCGTAGAAAAAAATCTTTTTCCAGGGTATGTTTTGGTAAGTATGATTGTTACGGATGCTTCATGGTTTATCGTTAGAAATACACCAAATGTTACTGGTTTTGTAGGATCTGGAAATACTCCAGTACCAGTGCTTCCAGAAGAATTTGGAGTAATTAAACGACGAATGGGTGCTTCAGAGCCATCTGCTGAGATCAAACTTAAGGTTGATGATTTAGTTCAAATTAAAGAAGGTCCTTTCACAAATTATGAAGGACTCATCTCAGAAGTAAATCCAGCTAAAGCTAAAATTACAGTTATGGTTTCAATATTTGATCGTGAAACACCTGTAGAACTTGATTTTAATCAAGTTGCGGCAAAGGTTTAAGTTGATTATTTAACCAGAAAGGTTTCCTTTGAGCTGAATTAAAATATTAACTAATAGTGGAGGTTTTTACTTAAACTTTGTTTTTAGTTATTTTTTCTTGCACGCTCATATAAAATACTTATATTTTGACAGCTTTTTAGAAAAAAAATTAATTGCTTCTACTTTTAATTAAATTAAAAAACTTACAAAATCATGGCACCAAAAAAACCATTTTCATCAAAATTTAAAATACAGCTGCAAGCAGGTGCAGCTACACCAGCTCCTCCAGTAGGACCTGTTCTTGGACAACATGGAGTTAATATTCAGGCTTTTTGTCAACAGTTTAATGATGGTACAGAAGAATTTAAGAAAGACGGATATAAAATTCCAGTTATTTGTTATGTAGCAGATGATAAATCTTTTGAACTTGAATTCAAAACACCGCTTGCTTCTGAATTAATAAAGAGAGAACTTGGAATCAAAAAAGGATCTCCAAAACCAAATACAGAAAAAATTGGAAAAATTACTCGTCAGCAACTAGAAAATGTAGCAAAAGTTAAGATGGTAGATCTAAATGCTAATGATATGGACGCTGCTGTTAAAATTATTGCAGGTACGTCTAAGCAAATGGGACTTGTTCCAGAAATAGAATAACGTTATAAGCTAAAACTTATATATCGTGGGAGTCTGAACCACCAAATATCAGACATTATTACCACTTAATCACAAAACAAGATGACACGTTCAAAATCATTACGTAACGCTGACGGAAAAATAAATCGAGAAAATCGATATAAAATAGAGGAAGCGGTTAAACTTATGACAGATTGTTCAACAGTTAAGTTTGATGCAACTACAGAAGTTCATTTTACTCTTGGAATCAATCCAAAACATGCAGATCAACAGATTCGTTCAAATGTTTCTCTTCCAAATGGAACTGGAAAAGATGTTCGAGTAGTTGTTTTTTGTTCTGAAGAAAAAATGGCAGAAGCTAAAGCGGCTGGAGCAGATGAAGTAGGATCAGAAGAATTAATTGAAAAGGTATCAAAAGGATGGACGGATTTTGATGTTGTAGTAGCAACACCAGCTATAATGAGACATTTAGCTAAGGCTGCACGAGTTTTGGGACCAAAAGGGCTTATGCCTAGTCCAAAGGCTGGAACAGTTACACCAAATATAGATAAAACAGTTAAAGAACTAAAAGCAGGACGACTTGAAATCAGAAATGATAAATCTGGAATTATTCATACTGTTTTTGGAAAACTTTCTTTTGGAGAAAAGAAGTTGGTTGAAAACTTAGAAAAAATGATTCAAACAATTATGGATGTAAAACCTTCTGGTCAAAAAGGAGAATATATTAAAAATATTTCTATAAATTCTACTATGGGTGCAGGGATAAAAATAGAAATCCCTAACTAATTTTAAAATTTAAATTAATTATAAAAAAGCTGGGAATTGTCTCAGCTTTTTTAATACGAAAATATAAAAGACAAAATTAAAAAAATAATTATAATTTTTATGATGAAAAAGAAAGTACTTGTTACCGGAGGAGCAGGATTTATTGGTTCAAACTTCTGTAATATCAATAAAGATAAGTTTGATATTGTTGTTTTAGATAACTTGTTATTAGGAGATCCAGATAATTTGGATCCTGAGGTTAGGTTTATAGAAGGAGATGCTTGTAAACTTGAAGATTTAGAAAAATGTGGAGACAGCTTTGATGCGGTTTTGCATTTAGCTGGTACGAGTTCAGCTCCTATGTTTAGTGGTGAAAATTATATTTCAGGTTATATGAATGCTATTGAAAGTTTTTTGAATACAATCGAATTTGCGCGTAAAACCGGAGTAAAACGGTTTTGCTATGCTTCAACTTCCTCTATTTATGGAAACCAAGAATTACCATTAAGTGAAGATAAAAAAGTATTTCCAACGAACCATTATTCAGTTTCTAAGCTTTTCTATGAAAATGCTTGTGAAGCTTATACCCAAAATTATCCAGAAATAGAAACAGTTGGATTTCGATTTATGTCAGTTTATGGTCCAAACGAAGAAGCAAAAGGGCAATATGCTAATG
>CAZBBI010000109.1:0-3479 GCA_964490135.1 uncultured Candidatus Peribacteria bacterium | reverse complement strand
TCACAATCTTTAACTCTAGTAAAGAATGTAAATACTTTCTTACATGGTGCCTGTTGTGTAAAACTTGGAAATGCAATAGTTCCTCCCGTTACATCACCAAGACCCGAATCAACGATCTCGACATTTGGTATAACATTAGAAATATCAATTGAAGCAACAAAATTAACAACATCATTAACAGGCGAATCTATAACAAATTCGTATCGAAGAACATCTCCTTCTTTTGCTCCAGATACTTCAGCATCTGCATTTTGTTGTGAAACATTGTAAACTTTATAAGAATAATCATCTGCAGCATTTCCTGCTATTGGTGCCAGTACAGCTCCCATATCCATATCATCAGATGCAGGCATTGCATTATCTCCGCCCAGACCGTCATCTCCTACATCATAATTAGGTAAATCAAAGTTTTCAGTTGGTGCCAATGGCTGTGCCATAGCTGTTGAAAACAAAAATAAAGAGAACACTCCGAAATTGATAATTAATTTTGTCATTTGTTTGTATAAATTTTTTGTCCTTACTATTGTTTCAAATTTCAATTTGATGTCAAACTTTTTATTTCCTTTTCTGTCATAACTCTAAAACGCCCCTCTCCTAATTCTCCCAGATTACAAGGCCCAAAACGAATTCTTAATAAATCTTTAACTGTATATCCTTGTGTCAAACACATTTTCCGTATTTGCCTGTTTTTACCTTCCGTAAGAATAATTTTAAAAATCCTTGGTTCAATATATTCAACCTTACATTCTTTTGTTTTCGACTCCTCAATCACAACTCCTTTTTCTAAATTAGAAATAAAAGATTTCGTAATATCTTTATCTACAACTACTAAATATTCTTTTTCTTTTTGATAACGTGGATGTGCTAAATGATTAGAAAGATCTCCATCATTAGTTAAAAGCAATAAACCATGTGAATCTTTATCCAGTCGTCCAATTGGAAAAACTCTTGCTCCGAAATCAAAATCAGCAAGTGTCTTTATATCCAACATTGGCTTGAGAGTAGACTCAACCCCTTTTGGTTTATAAAAAGCAATAACTTTTCTCTTTATAGTTTTTTTAATATTAATTGGTTGATTATCAATACTAATAATATCATTATTCAAGACTCTGTCTCCTAATTTTACAATCTTTCCATTTATCTTCAATCGCTTTTCACGAATAAGCTTTTCTGTTTCTCTCCTAGAAAAAACACCTTTCTGGGAAAGAAATTTTTGTATTCTAATTTTTTCTGTCATTAATTATATTTGTTTTTTGGTAGAAAACATAAAGTATATCCCTGCAAATAATACTGCTGCAAATAATAATATTGAAGAAGGACCTGTTTTTGATAGTTGAGTAGAAAATGATGTAACCGCTCCATTTGATTGGTTCCCTGATTTATCCATAGTAACAACTCTAACCATATAATTCGTATCTGTTTTTACGGTAAGTTCTTCCATTTCAGAGTCCTTACCAACAGAATATCCACCATCCCAATTACTATTACCTTCTTTCATATATAAAACCTGATCAATAATATCTTCATCAGTATTCACTGCTGGTGTCCATTTAATCACTACTATATTATCTGATTCAATACGAGAAGAATCTGCTGATAAATTTGTAACATCTACCGGCGGAGTAATATCTTTTTCTGGTGCCGCTGCATGAATTACAGGCTCTATTTCTGGTTCTACAAAAACTGGCTCTTCTAGTTCTGGTAAAACTTCACCTGGTTCTAATATATCATTATCATTAATTTCTATAATAGGATCTTCTATTATAAACTCCGATGAATCTTTCGCTATAAGAATAGCAGTATCAGTCATCCCAGAGCTAACAGGATTACCATCCAAATCTTCTACTGCCGAAGTAGCTGTTATTTCATAACTCATTCCTGCCATAAAACTACCGGGTTCTGCCGTAAGATAAACTTTTACACCATCTACTTCTGCATCAATAATAGTAACTTCATTTGTTGGATTTTCCTTTTCTATAACAAAGAATGATTGTGTTCGACTTTTAACTGCTACTGGTTCTGACATAGTAATTTCTATTTCTTCTCCTGAAATTTGAATAGCAGATATAACGGATGGAGACTCTATTGCCTCAGAAAAAGGCATCGCTGAGACTTCATTAGAATAGTTAAGCGATTCATTTTCTTCTTCGTCTAGTGCCGTAATCGCAAAATAGTAATTAAGTCCATTTTCCAAACCTTCTACTTTATAATTTGGGTCTGAAGAGTTTGTATATACATCCTCTGCATAATAATCAGATTCATCTAATGAGGCTCTACCGAAATAAACTCTATATCCTAAAATAATACCATCGCTGTCCGATGCTCCATCCCAAGAAAGACTAACAAAACCTTCTCCAGCTGAATCAACTATTAAATTCTCTACATCAGATGGTAAGTCTGCAAATGTAGTAGAAAAACAAAACACTGATGATAGCACTGCCGTTTTCAATAGCTTAGATATACTCATTTTTTTTATTTTATTGAATAATATTTTTACTCTACTTTAAATTTTATGAGAAACAAACATATTTCGCAACCTTTTTTTAAAATTTAGAAGATTTAAATAACTCTGAAAAATAAGGTTTGATTCTTTTTATTTTTATTTCAGGAAAAAGATGATTGATTTTTTTTGTATCTGCGTGTTGATCATATCCCAAAAAAACGTGAGTAGGATTCACTTTTTCTAATGTCTTCAAAAAATCACCACCGTTATCTCCTAGCTGAACATTAACTTTTCCAAACCCTTCAAATTCTTTTTTCACTCGTTCCAATCTAGTGTTCTCATTATTAAATGGCAAAGATCCTTTTATTTTCTTTACTATCAAATCTCTTGCAATAATAATCACAAGATCCGTAGCTTCCCAGTAAGCCGACCAGACAAGCTGTTGATGGCCTACATGGAAATGATCAAATGTACCAGCTATAAAAATTCTCATTATGATCCAACTTCAACCGGTATTTTAATTGATGAATCTGCTGATTTACTGGTATTTATACCAAGAATTTCTTTAATAGAACGGACCTTATCATCAGTTTTTCGTTTCTTATTTGATTCACAAACTATACCATCTTTGTCTCGATCCAGTCCATGAATATCATTTCCAAGTCCCCCACAACTTTCAAATAATTCTTGAGCTTCATCCTGATATTTAAAATTATCACAATTAAAATTTGATTTCTTTTTACACTCATTTATTAGCCAAGTCCCATTTTCTGTTACCTTCACTCGTGATTCAGAAAAGGATCCTGTTTCTATTAATTTTTGGATATCAAAATCCGTATCCCCAATCTCCATCCCCATAGCAACCAAAAGAACTGCCATTAATCCCACTATCCAAATTCTAAATTTCTCATAAGTAAAATACAAAATAGCCAAAATAACTAGTAGAACTACCATTACAAGTAGTCTCATGTTTTTGCTACGACGAAGCTTTCCTAATTTTTTCATAAATATAAATTAATTTATCCTAACATTAATC
>CAZBBI010000108.1:0-3498 GCA_964490135.1 uncultured Candidatus Peribacteria bacterium | reverse complement strand
CCATATATTCCCTCACATGAACGAGGTTCTTGGGGAATTAAGGACGAATCATGATTTTTTTATCATTTCTGCCAATCTAGCAGAGGTAATTGACGAAACTCTCGAGAAAAACGCCATAGGAGCTCATTTTCAGCAGGTGCTAGGGCGTGAAACTGTTGGGCATAAGGATGAAAAAATAGAAAAAATTTGCCAGGAAAACCAATATTCAAAAGAGTCCTGTATTTTTGTTGGAGATACTGTGAGTGATATGAATCATGCAAAAGCAACAGATTTATCATGCGTGGGAGTGACTTGGGGAGTTCATTCTCGAGAAAAATTGCAACAGGTATCGCCAAATTTTTTGGTAGATACTCCAGAGGAACTGTATAATTTATTAAAATAAAGAATATGAATATTCAAAAGATTATATTTGTTTTTAAAAACCGATTGTGTGCAAAGTTTTTTAAACTAGTTCTTTCTTATGTTTTATTTCTAGTTATAATTTTCTCACTAAATGTATTTCAATGAAAAATTTACGTCCACATAAACTATTAATTTTACTAGGAAGTGTTTATTTTATCTACTTAATAGGCATGTTTTTCATTCAGGAAAAAATGATTTTTTTTCCTTTCCAAGAAGTTCTTTTTGAAATAGATGAAAAGATTGCGAAAGCGGAGCATTTTTTGGTTCCAGTCGATAAAGAAGTTAGTCTTGATGGTTATTTTTTTAAATCGGAGGGAGCAAAAAAAACAATAATGTTTTTTCATGGGAACGGAGGGAATATCACAACTAATTTGGGCAGAATAGAACTATTTAAAAGCTTAGGAAAGAATGTAGTAATTTTTGATTATAGAGGTTATGGGAAAAGTTCAGGCGAAATCTTGAAAGAATCTGATCTTTATAATGATGCAGAAATTGTATATAATTATGTTTTAAAAGAATATTCTCTTAAACCTGAGAATATTACACTTTGGGGACAAAGTTTAGGGGGGGCGGTGGCAATTGAAATGGCGACAAAATATAAAGTTAAAAATCTTGTAATAGAATCTACTTTTGCATCTGTTCGCGAGATAATGTTGCCTCTTTTTCGTTACAGTGTGCCATCAATTTTAATGAAATATAAATTTGATAACCTTTCAAAGATAAAAGATTTAAACTTACCAATACTTATTATTCATAGTAGAGAAGACGAGATGATTGATTTCCGAAACAGTGAAAATCTTTTTAAATTAGCCAGCAGTCCTAAACAATTAATTGAAATAACTGGTAGTCATAACGAAGGGTTTCATGTTTCTTTTCAAGACAAAAAAGAAGAAATTAAAAACTTTTTGGATAAATAAATTGACGATAAAAAAAAACAGCGTACCGTTATAGCGGTGCAATTTAACTTAAAGAATTATGAGTAATTTTATAGAAAATAATAACGGAAAATTTGGAAAATATGGAGGATGTTTTGCTCCAGAATTGCTTCAGCCTGTTCTTAAAAGAGTTGAAGATGTTTTTAATAAATTCAAAAGATCAGATAGCTTGCAGAAAGAATTTGCAGGGTTGTTGCAAAACTTTGCAGGACGAGAGACTCCAATTTATCACGCTGAAAATTTTTCAAAAAAATTTGGATCAGCTGGAGTACAGATTTGGATTAAACGAGAAGATTTACTCCATGGAGGAGCACATAAAACTAATAATGTGTTAGGGCAAGCGTTGCTAGCACGAGAAATGGGTGCAAAGTATTTGATAGCTGAGACTGGAGCAGGAATGCATGGTATTGCAACAGCGATGGCTGGGGCAAAATTCAACCTACCTGTTAAGGTTTTTATGGGAGAGAAAGATATAGAAAGACAAAAAGTTAATGTGGAACGAATGAAACTTTTGGGGGCTGAAGTTGTTTCTATTACCTCTGGTTCAAGAAGTTTAAAAGATGCCGTAAATGAAGCGATGAGGTATTGGATTTCAAATTCAGAAGATACTTATTATATGTTTGGAACAGCCGCAGGTCCTCATCCCTTTCCAGAACTTGTTGCTCGATTTCAAAAAGTTATTGGAACAGAGGCACGAGCACAAATGCTTGAGCAAACAGGAAGATTGCCGGATGAAGTTTTGGCTTGTGTTGGTGGTGGGAGCAATGCTATTGGAATTTTTCAGGGATTCTTGGAGGATAAGTCAGTTAAATTAATAGGAGTTGAGCCGGCAGGAAACAACGTTAAACATGGATTAACGATAGGAAAAGGAAAATTTGGATGTCTTCATGGAAGTCTATCTAAAGTTAATTGTGACGAGAATGGTCAAATTGAAGAAAGTCATTCAATTTCGGCAGGGCTTGATTATCCAGGTGTTTCCCCTATTCATGCTTACTTAGATGAAATGGGAATGGCAGAATTTGTAGGGATTGATGATGATGAAGCAATTGAAGCACTTTTAGAGTTTTCAAAGTGTGAAGGAATTATTCCTGCACTTGAAAGTAGCCATGCTTTAGCAGAAGTTATGAAACGAGCAGGAAAAAGCGATAGAGATAAAATAATTTTGGTAAATTTATCTGGTCGAGGTGATAAAGATTTACATACGGTATTTGAATATTTAGAAAAAAATGAGCAAATATAAACAAACATTTTCAGCGTTAAAAAATAAAGATAAAATTGCTTTTATTCCTTTTTGGATGATAGGCGACCCTACTCCTGAAAAATCAGAAGAAATTATTGAAATTTTGGCTAAAAATTCAGATGTTCTTGAGCTTGGGATTCCTTTTTCAGATCCTTTAGCCGATGGACCGACCATCCAAGCAAGTGTAAACAGGTCTCTGAAAGCAGGAACAACAACTGAAAAATGCTTTGAAATTATCAAAAATATTCGAAAAAAATTCCCAGAAAAACCAATCGGACTTTTGGTTTATTTTAACCTTATTTTGAGCTTTTCTGGTGGAGGGGATTTTAAAAAAAATATTCAAAAATTTTTTAAAGATGCCCAGAAATCAGGAGTTGATTCAGTTTTAATTCCAGAAATTCCAGTAGAAGAAATCTCAATAGTTGAACAAAATGCAAAGGATTGCAATATTGATTTAATCTTTCTGATATCAACGAATACTCCAGAAGATAGAGTTGAAAAAATTATAGAAAAATCAGGAGGATTTATTTATGCAATTTCCACCCCAAGCATTACTGGAGCGAAAACAGAGATTGCTACAAAAACACTGGAAATGGTTCAGAAATTAAAGACAAAAACAGATCTTCCAATTTGTGTTGGGTTTGGTATTTCGTCACCAGAACATGTTCAAATTTTAAAGAAAAAGAAGAGAATGACAGCACAATATATCAGAAAGTTTATTATTCGGAGGTTGGTTGGGAGGATTTAAGAGAAAATCAGAGTTCCGAAGATTCTGTAGAAATTGTTTATGATGGATGGCGAATTGTAGTTCCAACAGGATATTTACCAGGATTTCCGTTGACAGAAAAAGCTCCAGGAATAATTCCTTCGTATGTATTTGATTATGCTAATGAGAATATTCAAAATGTATACCAATTGGTT
>CAZBBI010000107.1:0-3537 GCA_964490135.1 uncultured Candidatus Peribacteria bacterium | reverse complement strand
CTAATCGTGTTTCCCGTCTGAACAACACTTATCTCTCCTCCCCAACTACTGATCAATATTTCTGTGAGCTGATCAGTTTCTCCCTCTTTTTTTGTATTAAATAATTTATCGTTGTTACCCGAACAATTTCATTTCCTTGTTGTCGTTGGTTATCGCTAGGACCTCTTTTGTTTAGTTGTGTGTTTTTCTCTAAATCAGTAAAAGCAACGTGAATCTGAGATTTATCTAAAAAATGTGATTCTTCCCAGGTATTGAGTGTATAATCTCGATCTTTTTGAGTAATAATAGTATATTCTCCATTTTCATCAGTAATATCTGTACAAACCAGGTATGGAGCAAAACAAGTGTCTCCAAAACGTGCCACAACTTGAACATGACTTCCTTTAATTGGATTCCCATCTTGATCTGTAACTTTTCCAAAAACACCAATAGTGTAAAGCTGTGTATAAATATTTGTATTTCCAGAATTATTTCCAGCTTTATCAATCACATTTAACCAAAATTTATATGGAATATCTGATGGTGGTAAAACTTTTTGGTTGAAAAAATTATGGGTATGATTGGGAAATATAACAGTCGCAGATTCATCATATGCTGGATCTGGTACATCTGTAAGAGGATTTTTAAATTCCAAATCGAACCTCCAAATCCCTGATAAATTATCATTATGACCTGTCCAATTATAGTGTGCATTTCTCCGGTGTTTGAAATAATCAGTTTGTACTCCTCTTCCGTCCAAGATTTGCGTAGGAAGAGTTGGGTCTGTTTTATCAAAAACCACTTGTGATCCATCAGTTGTTCCTGAAATATTTACTAAAATATTCCCAACATTATCTTTCCCGTCAATATCAAAAGTAACCGTCCCCTCTGTTCCATTAATATTAATTAATTGAGCTGTCCATTTTCTCCAAACACTGGTATTTCCTTCTGGGGTTGTACAAGCAATCCCAGTTAATCCTCCGTCAGCCATAGTTATCAATTGGTTGAAAAATGTTCCAGTTGGAGGATTCCCTTGTGAATCCACATAGTCACAAATTTGGAATTCTAAGTCTAAAGTGTCACCCTCTTTAACATAATAAGTAGGCACATCTTCTAAATACGCTGAAGAATCATGACTGGTCGCAGAAATCTTTACCTCTCTCGCGATAGGATCGGTTCTATCAAACTTTACACTCGAAGCATCTGTTGTAGATGACACTGTCTGAGAATTTCCAGCTTCGTCTGTAATCTGGACATTAAAAGGAACAACCACCTCACTAGTTTCTGTTCCATCAGTAAATCGATGTATGGTTTTATTAGCTCCTACGACTCCGGTAGCACCGTCAACTATAGATTTATTCAAAATATGAGACACCCCACTATCAAGCGTAACTGTTGCACCCAAGTTATCATTCGTATCAACTTCCACTGTAATTTTGTCATTAGTTTTTGCTAAAGTTGCATCTAACGCATTATTCGAAAAAATAGTAATATTACTTATTGTTGGTGAAGTTGTATCCGCTGTTACGGTTCCTGTTAAAATAGCATTAATTGCTGCTTCATCAATTACTGTAATATTTCCGGCATGATCAACAATATTGAAATCAGCATTTGTTAGATTAATTAATCCATTGTTACCTGACAGAATTATAAACCTAATTATGTCAGATGTTCCCCAACTAGAAATATCAAATTCCCCATTCAAAGAAGCCACATTATTTGCCGTACTAGCTGAATTCAAAGTTTCTCTGATAATATCTTCATCGAAATTCAGATTAAATGTCGCTAGTTGTCCGCTTCTAGCCCAAATATTACCATTCCCATTTGAATAGATTGAAGCTGAACCCAGTGAGGGGGCTTTGGTGTCAATAATAACCGTAGGAATCGGAGCAGAATTAGAACTAAAACTTGAAAGGTCTATAGCGTAGCCTAAATAATCAGAAAAAGTAATTCCAGAAATCTCTATATTCCCATTTTCTCCAGCCAAAACATAAGTAGCTGAATATGTTCCGTTTGGAGCTTGGTCTGCGGCTCCCAACATTACACTTCTTGGTACGCCTCCAATCGTAAAATCAATTTGCCCTGTTCCGTTAAATGAATCTGACTGACTTAATCCTAAGGTGAAGGTAAGCGTACTAGCTGCATTCCCATAATTCGAATCAAAAGTATTATCTGAAGTTACACCAATGCTAGAAAATACAGGTGCGGTTGTATCAATTTCAAATGAAGACATATTTACTGTATTTGAAATATTACCAGCTATGTCAGTAACCGTTAAACTACAATTATAAATTCCATCAAGAGCGGTGTTAAGTGTAATTGTATTACTTCCTACAATGGCTGCCGGAGTTGAGCTTCCGCAACCTCCAGAAAAAGAAATAGTTCCAACTTCATCCGTTGTAAATGTGTAATTTGGCGTATTATCATTTGTCAGTGCTGGTGTAACTGGTGTTATTTCACTTATTGTTGGTGCGGTATTATCAACAATAAAAGTAGTAACCGTTGGTGATCCTGGTGTTGGAACTGATCCTGTAATTGTTTTTCCTGCTTGGTCTGTCCAGATAACTCCCACAATCGTAACCACTCCTTCCTCCCCATTCAAAAAAGTAATTCCTGTTGTTTTTTGTGCGGTAAGCGTTTCTCCACTTATGTTTGAACCAGTATAGCTTAATGTTTTTGTATTGAGTCCAATTTTTATGTCCATAGATGCTGCACTTCGCGTATCATTCTGCGTTAGAAATATATTTGTTGTTATCTGATCTCCTGCCTTAAGGTAGGTAATTGGACCAACCGTTACTCCACCTGTTGTTGAAGTAGTTAAATTATTAAAACTAGGCGCACTGGTATCAATTTTCAGTGAAGCAAAATCAATATCTGAAAAATCTTCTGGAGCTAGATCTTCTAAAGTAGCAGTACTTTTTATTGTATTTCCTGCCGTTATATTAAATTTTTCAACCGCAACACCATTCCAATCATTTATATTCCCAGAAACCGTATGGTCAAACTGGAGAGTTGTTCCACTTCCAGAGCTCAGAGCCTCTTCCAGATTACCACTTGCACGAAATTGCAACTCTGGAGAACCTGTAATATTTACCTTTTCGGAAAAAGTAACATCAAAAGAAATCGTCTCGCCATTATCATAATACGTCCCACCACCGCTAGCTGGAGTACTAACTTCTGCAATAGAAGTTACACTTGGAACCGCAGCCTCGGCGATCCCCGTTGTAAGAAATAAAGTGAAAAGTATGAAACAAAGTCTGTGCATCCACATATATCAAAAATTTATATAATAAGTATGTCAACATATGTGTAAGTTAGTTCGACTTATTTGTCAATTTATATTAAAAAAACACATAATGAATTCTTAATGTTTCCCCGGCTGTCATCCTGAGTTTTTTGCGTAGATAAAAAAGAGCGAAGGATGACAGCAAAGTTTTTATTTTAAATAACTACTGCACTTCCACACACTCTTCACAAAATTTTCCCAGTGCTTGTAAATCTTCTCTATATTCAAAAAGTTTTGATCCGATAATTGCCCCATCGGCCTTATTTTTCTTT
>CAZBBI010000106.1:0-3556 GCA_964490135.1 uncultured Candidatus Peribacteria bacterium | reverse complement strand
ATAATGAGTTGATAGACTAATCTTAATTTATCACTTATGGAAACCGTTCGTTGTGCGATTTTTAGATCTTATAAAGAACATAAGCAAGTGCTTATGCTTCAAAAGGATAAGGTTTCAAAAAATCCATATGCTCTAGAATTTCCAGGAGGAAAAATGTTTGATTCGCCTTGGCAGAAGCGATTTTATGAATATTTGTGTCCATCAAAAAGATGGTGTCAAAAAAAGCAAATTCAGCGAGAAATAAAAGAAGAAGCAGGGCTTTTGATTAAACTTTCAAATATTAAGTATTTAGGAGAGAGAACTTATAAAAACTCGGCAACAAAAGTGCAAACAAAAATTTATAACTTTTTTACGGAATTAAAGGAAGATCAATCAATATCTATCAATAATCTGGGGTGGCAAGAAGACAAACATATTAAATTTGTCTGGCTAGGGTTTCATAAATTCCGTCATTATTGTCGACAGAAAAAAGGTAGTATAGGAGGTTTTGTATGTAAAAACTCACGATTTCCTATGTTGTGGAGGAATGCTTTTGTGTAGAAAAAAAACACAAGTTGACTAAATTCTATAATTACATAATTTGTCTCTTGTTATCAAAATTAAAATTAATTATTAATTAAGATTAAAAAAAATGACATTATCTGATCTGGTTCCTGACATATTAAAAAAAACAATAAATGGAGATCTTACTCCAGAATCTAATGATAAAAATATTGCGCTTCGCGTAAATTCTGCTTTAGGTATTCACCCAGGACGCGATACAGATATTAATAAATTATCACAAGATATTTTACCCAAAGTAAATAAAGAGGGAATAAGAGACGATTACAAAATTTCTTTAGAAGAAATTAAATCATATTTAAAAGATTTTATAGAAAAAATTTCAGTTAATACCAACAAAATAATTAATTGATTTACTTTTCTAAAATCCTACACTCGCTCGTGATGAATTTACCAGAACTTTTATTGCCAGCAGGGGACTTAGATAAAGCATATACAGCTTTTCGGTATGGAGCAGATGCTATTTATTGTGGTGTTCCTATGTTTTCTTTGCGAACACGCGAGAATGTTTTTACAGATGAAAATCTTAGCGAAATTGTAGAATATGCTCATAAGAACAACAAAAAAGTTTATGTGACGACTAACGCTTTCCCTCATCAGAATTTGATTCCATTATATGAAAAACACTTCAAGTTTTTGGAAAAAATAAAACCAGATGGAATTATTTTTGCTGATCTGGGCGTATTAAGTCTAGCTAATGAATTTGCACCAAGTGTTCCAAAACACTTGTCAGTACAAACTTCTACAGTAAATGCTCCAGCGATAAAATTATGGAAATCTTTGGGAGTGGAAAGAATTATTTTGGCTCGTGAAATGGCGATCCGAGAAGTTGCTCAAATTAAAAAACTTATTCCAGATATGGAATTGGAGTACTTTGTCCATGGAGCGGTTTGTATGGCTTATTCTGGACGATGTTTGCTTTCTAATTTTACAGGAGGAAGAGATGCTAATCGTGGAGCGTGTAATCATACCTGTCGATGGAATTATAGGGTTTTTGATGAAGAGGGACGAGCAGTGAATGTGGGAGATCATTATGGTTCAAAGGATGAAGTTTCAACGTCCTCTGATTCTCCATGTTCTAAAGAGGGAGAAGAAAGATCTATTCGAGATTTTGAAGAATATAATGAGATTGAAGAGGAAGAAAGACAAGGGCAAATGATGCCAGTGGAAGAAGATTTTCACGGAACACATATTATGTCATCAAAGGACATGTGTATGATTGAAAACTTGGAGGAAATTATGGATGGGGGAGTTTGTTCATTGAAAGTTGAAGGACGAAACAAAACAGCTTATTATTGTGGGACAGTTGCTAGAGCTTATCGTAGGGCTTTAGATGATTTGTCGGCTGGGAAAAAATTTGATGAAAAACTTTGGCAAGAAATCCATGCGACGGCAAATCGAGGGTTTTTCCCCGGATTTTTACATGGTAAACCAGCTAGTGGGTCAATGCAATATGAAGTCAATAGATCGACATCTGATAAGGAATTCTGTGGAGTGGTAAAAGGATGGAAAAATGGTCGACTATTGATTCAAGTAAAAAATAGAATAGAGGAAGGAACAGAATTAGAATTTGTTATGCCTAAAATGATTGATGATTTTTTGATTAAAGCTGAAGATATGAAGTTTGGTCAAGATTGTGTAAAAATTCTACACGGTGGTAATGATAACAAAGAAGCTTCTATTAAATGTGAAAAAGAAGTGCTGAAAGGTATTTTTGTAAGACAGAAAACAAAAAATCCTGGGCAGGTTAAATAAGTTAATTTGTAAGTATTTTGTTACAAGTACCACAAAAATCCATCAACTAAAGCTGTCATAGAAGCATCAATTATATTTTCAGATACGCCTGTGGTATTCCAAATTTGTTTACCATCAGAATGTTCAATAACTACACGTGTTTTTGCGCTAGTTCCTGCATTCATAGAAACAATACGTACTTTGAAATCAGTTAGCTTTATTTTAGAAATTTGGGGGAAATCTTTTTCAAGTCCTTTTCTTAAGGCTGTATCAAGTGCAGATACTGGACCATGTCCATATCCAGCGGTGTGGAACTCTTTTCCATCGATACTTCCAACTACAGTTGCTTCGACTGGAGTGTGTTTATCTGCTTCTGTTTTTGAGGTATGTACAAAAAAGTTTTTAAGCTTAAAAGCTTTTTTTGGATTGGGTAAAAATTGTTTGAAAAATAAATCAAAACTGGCTTGAGCTTCTTCAAAAGCTATTCCATTTTCTTCAGCTTTTTTTAAAGCAAAAAGAACATTTTTCCAAAAATCATTATCAAATTTATCAAGATCATATCCTTTGTTTTTTGCATAAGTGATAAGGTTTGAACGACCAGAAAGATCAGAAATTGTTATTCGTCTTTCATTCCCAACAGAAGAAGGGTTAACGCATTCATATGAAATCGGATTTTTGTTTACAGCTGACACGTGGATACCTCCTTTGTGAGTAAAGGAAGATTTCCCAACAAAGGGTAGGTTCTTGGGGATAGGGTAATTTCCTCGAAGTCCGGTAGTAATAGATGCTTTTTTTAATTTTTTTAAATTTTCTTTTCCGATAGTTTCAAAATCAGTTTTTAGTTCAAGGTTTGCGATAATAGAACAAAGATTTGCATTTCCGCAACGTTCCCCAACACCATTAATTGTTCCTTGTACAAGAGACGCTCCAGCTCTAACCGCCATTATTGAATTCGCAACAGCTAAATCTCCGTCATTGTGAGCATGTATACCGATTGAAACATCTGGAAAAGTATTAACTACTTTTGTCACAATCTTTTCTATTTGGGTTGGTAACATACCACCATTTGTATCACATAAAGTTAAATTTGAGGCTCCTCCATCAATAGCTGATTGAAGACAATTTAAGGCAAATTCTTCATCATCTAAGAATCCATTAAAAAAATGTTCGGCATCAAATATAACTTCTAAACCATTTTCTGCTAAATATCTGACAGAATTTTTTATAATTTCGTAATTTTCTTCTGGTGTAATATCTAAAA